>JAJZKX010000116.1 GCA_021850745.1 Thermoplasmata archaeon | reverse complement strand
CCCTGACAAGTTGTAGTGAATCCTCCTGGAGGGCTTCCCTGCACAACTGATCGAGAAGTTCCAATATGCTGGATCCCTGTTCTGATTCAACCAAGATTGAGACCTTTGGAAGGAATACCTTTGAAATGCCTTAAATTTTCCCCACTTGAAAAGGTCTTTACCTGAGTACAGCCCTGCATGGGCCGCCGTCCAGATCCAGCTTCATGGGTAGGCAAACCAGTTCGTACTTGCCAGGATTTACTTCCTGAAGGGACAGGCCTTCAAGTATAACCACCGAATTTCCAAGGAGTTTTTTGTGAACTGGCATCCCCTCTGTGCCGAACTGTTCTATGGACAGGTAGTCCAGCCCTACCAGGTCCAGTTTCATGCTGGCCATCTTCTCTGCAGCATCCATTGCTATGTAACAGAAGTCAGTCCTGAATTCACCGCCATACATTCCGGAATTCTTTGACCTGATTAGGAGGCGCTTCTCGGTGTTATCTGGTATATCTGCTGCGTGAACAGCATCGCCTGTTACATTTATGACAGTGGCAGGGCCATTCAGCCTTGAAAGGGGGATGCTGGAAAGTTTAACTCCGTCACTCATTGCATGGAAAGGGGCATCAATATGTGTACCGGTATGGGTCTCAAGCAACAACCGCGTAATGTGCACCCCATCTTTTTCATGGGTCTTGTAATCATAAATCTCCAGCCTGGCGTCGCCAGGGTATGTTATGAGCCTACTGTCCAGAGGCAGGGAAATATCAATCATGAGGAACCAGTATCCCTCCGGTTATAACTCTTTGCGATCCTCCTCACTTCGTGCCCGCATACAGGGCATTCTCTGATGTGCGTGCTGAACCTCTTCTCGCATCCAGTGCACTTGAACTGCCATTTCACCTCCCTGGAGATAGGCTTAAGATCCGCTCCAAGAAATTTCAAGCCAAGCCTGGAGGCGACATTCTCAATCGCAAAGTCGTCCGTAACAATGGTTCCCCCAAGTTCAAATGCAACGGCTACCACATCAATGTCAGTGAGGCTCAGTTTCTCGAGGTCCCCGGTCTCCCCTGCTGCATCCTTGACACGAGAAATGCTGGAGCCAAGGGGCTGGACAACTTTGAGGTTTCCCTGCTGCCATTCCATGTTTCTGGCTATCTTGCCCAGCCGGATCTCGTCCAAAACTGATTCAGGCACAACAAGATTTTCCTGGTTGAGGTTGAATTTCCTCGAAAGAATCGCAGAAGTATCCATTACAAATATTTCAGTGGTCAATTCAAAATAAGAAATGGATTTGGGATTTTATTCCCTTTCATTCATGGGTGTATATTTTCTCGGACCCTTTTCACCCACATAAAGTGCTTTTGGCCTGAAGAGCCTGTTGTCCTTGACATATTCAAGGGATCTGGCTACCCAGCCTGAAGCCCTGCTCACTGCAAAGATTGGCGTGAATATCTCAGGGTTGAAACCGATGGAATAGTACATCAAGCCCGAGTAGAAGTCTACATTGGGGAAGATCCCCTTTGATCCGAGCTTTGAGATCATGACCTCCTCAATCTTATTTGCGGCATAGAAGAGCTCTTCCTTGCCATGTGCCATTGTAACCTGTTCAGCGAACTGCTTCAGGATCCTTGCCCTTGGGTCGTATACCTTATACACCCTGTGGCCGAAACCCATGATCTTCTCCTTCCTATCAACCATGCCGCCAATGACCTTCTCTGCGTTCTCTGGCGTACCGACTTTCTGAATCAGCGCCAGTGCCCTCTCATTTGCCCCGCCATGGAGGGGGCCCTTAAGGGTTGAAATGGCAGATGTTATTGTTGAATACATGTCAGAGAGAGTGGAAATGGTCAGCATGCCTGAAAATGTGGAGGCATTCATTCCATGGTCGGCATGGAGAATCAGGGCGGCGTCAAGCATCTTTGCTTCAATGGTGCTTGGCTTCCTGCCAAGCGAACCATAGAAGAAATTTGATGAATATGAAAGATCATTGTCCGGGGCAAGTATCTTCTGGCCCTCATGTGCCCTGTTAATTGCCGCAACAATTGTTGGTATCTTAGCAATGATCTCTACCCCAAGCTCTTCCTGCACTTCAGTGTCGGGCTCCACTGTCCTGCTGTCCTTTGCGCCGATATATGATACGACAGTCCTGAGGGCGGACATTGGGTGAGCCTTCTTGGAAATTTCCTGGATTAGATCGAGTTCATCCTTCAGCAGGACCTGGTGTTTCTTCAACCTGGAAATGAAATCCCCATACTCCTTCTTGGTCGGGAGATTGCCATATAGAAGCAGGTACGAAACTTCCTCGAAATTTGACTGCTCCACGAGGGTACCTATGTCGTATCCCCTGTAAACAAGTCTTCCTTCAACGCCATCGACAAAGCCAATCTTTGTTTCGGCCGCAATTACGCCTTCAAGTCCTCTTGAAAATTGAACTTCATGTGTCTCAGCCATAATATACGCCTGTTTCTCTAGCAGCCCTTCTCAGCTAATTAATGTTTAGACTTTTTTCCCTTAAGATATATTCAGGGGAAAGCACAGCTTTAACTGATTTAAAGGAAATATTTGATAAAAATATTGGCTGGAGTGGCGTTCAGGCACTATTTCTTCCTCAGCAATGCGAGCCCGATGCCTAGCACAGCCAGCCCCACAATGAAAAGCGCACCGTAGAATGCATAGTATTCATAGTTGAATAGCTGTGTTCCGGCAGTAAGGTTTACTGTACTGTTGCTGCCGGCAACCGTGACGTTGCCATCGTAGTTTATATTCTGCAACCCGTTGAAATAGTAAGCGTGGAAGACGTATGTGCCATTCTGAAGTACAACCGTAATGGTGTGGTTTGTGCTCGAAACGTTGTACGTAGAGATGAGAAGGTTCCAGCTGTAACCTGCTGGAAGGCCCGACAGGTTGAAGGTTACAAAATATCCATATCCAAAGGTTATGTAAAATGTCCTGTTGGCCCCGTCAGTATTCATTGTGAGCGTTGTGTAATTTCCTATATAGGCTCCTGAAGCGGGAACAGTGAATGTGTGTTCTCCTCCCGGCAGTGAGAAATTCAGGTAAGTGCCAGTTGATTCCTGAGTTATGTTATTGGTCTTGACCATCCAGTTCTGCCCAGCAGGAAGCCCAGTCTCAACAAAGGAAACATTGAAGGTGCCAAGTGTGAAGTTTACGTTCACTGTTTTGGATGAGGTCCCTACATTGAATAAGCCACTTGAGCCGTAATAGTTTGGGTCTCCGGAATGCACGGTATAATTGTATGCACCACTGGGGAAAAGCATAGAAATCTGGTTGGAGAAAGTTGTCCTGGTGTAATTCCACGACTGGATATACCATGAAGTGCCGGCAGGAAGCACGCTTTCGGAGAAAGTAACTGTATAACCGGTGACAAAGACAAGGTCCCGGTTCACAGATGAACCGCTCACAGTAACGTAACCACCCGTGGGTTCGGCTACCTTGTTTCCGACGTTCTTGACCTGGAAATTGTACGTGCCGTTTATGAGGCTCACATTAAGGTAAGTACCGGTTGAGTTGAACTCAATGCCATTTACCTGTACATACCATGTGGTGTGGGAAACCAGGCCCGTTTCCCTGAAAGACACGTTATATGTATTCTGGGAAAGGTCAATTGCCATATTGTATGCATCCATAGAGCCCATTCCAGTGACCAGGTCATATCCCTTGAGGGCACTGTAAACCATGTTGTGGCCTGTTGTAACATCAAAAAATGGAGTCAGGTATGGCTTAATGAGGGAGTTACCGTATTGCTGTGTGCCGAGTAAGTAGAAATAAGGGTCCAGGAATCCCAGGTTGCCAAGGTGTTCAGTCGACCGGTATGCGTTCATTTCAGCGATAATGCCTGCCGTGACAGGAGCGGATATGCTTGTGCCTGAAACAACGTAATAATTGGATGCAGAAGTGTTTGAGAAGTAGATGATTGTATTGTTGGCAATTGCTGAAATGTCGGGAACAGCCCTTCCACCTCCCCTGATGACGCTGTTTGCCTGAGAATCCAGCTGCCAAATTGGCTCTGTGTAAAGGCTGCTTATGCCTCCCACGGTGCCAAGTGTTCCAGACGAGAACTGCGGGGCTGGCTCATACCAGGCCTGCTGGCTTACCAGCGACAGGTACGAGTTGCTGAACTGGTTTGTGTTTACAGATATATTGGTGCCTCCAACAGCGACGACACCATATGAGTTGTATGCTGCTGTAGAGGGAAACTGCACATATTCGCTGTTGCTTACGCTCTTTGCGCTATTGTAGTCGTTTCCACTGTCTCCAGTGCTGGCAAGAACCGTGATGCCTCTTGCCTGGCACTCCTCAAGCAACTGGTTCCACTGTGTCACGACAGTATCATTGGAGCCCCACGAATTTGAGATCACAGACACATTGTTCAAACCTGAGTACGCGGATTGCGGGCTGAGCACCTCTTCAAAGGCCAGCGTAACATCTGCAAGGGTGCTGTTCTGGCCATAGACATTGTAAATTGAAGCTCCGGGCGCAAGGCTTCCAACCATTTCAAGATCGAGGGTGTTTTCCACCACAGCGCCGGAAGTATCATTCTGGGCGGAAGTTCCAGGAGCCACTGCATTGGCCACGGGGACACCGTACACATTTGGTAGTGGCTCACCTGTTGACGCGAGGGTATTGTTGAAATAATAAGACAGGTCGGAAGGGTTGTATGCACCTGTATAAATGGTGTTCCCGCCAGATTTGTAAGAGCCTCCCCAAAGCAGTGTTGCTATGACTTCGTTCGTGGGAAGCGCTTTGTTCAGCAGGGGTGTCTCATTGTAAGCTGGCTGGAGCTGCGATCCATAGAAGAACTGCACTCCGTTCTGGACGTGCACCTTGGGATAACTGTATGGGCTCGCAAGCGCAGGTTTTCCAGTGGCATTTGCCTGATTGGGCGTGAATTGCCTGAGCCCGGCAATGTTCAGGTTAAGAGCAGTGTCGCTGTACTGGCTGTTTAGCCCAATCACGGTGTTTACTGATGTGGAGAGCCAGGCAGGGAGCATGGGAGATGAATTTGGTGCAAAAAATGGAACTGCACCGCTGTTATAGCCTGTTATATTTGTGTGGAAGGCTCTAGAGAAGTTTGCTGCGGAACCGGTGAGTGCCAGGACAAGCCTGTTTGGAAATTTCTCGCTGATGTGCAAGCCATACTGGCTGAAATATGAAATGGATGATGAGTATGTTGACTGCGCGGGGTCATAAAGGCTATTGAACTGAGAAGCTGTCAGGTAATGCTGGAACTGGGTGCTTGCAGGGTTGGAAAGGTTGTTCAGCAGCGAGTTCAGGGAATCCTGGTTGCTGAAGTTGAATATGATATCCACGCCCATGTTCCCGGTGTAGGCGCTAGAATTGAAATCAGTGGTGCCTCCCAGGAAAGGCACGGTTTTCAGGGAATAATTCGGGCCAGGGCTCTTCTGAAGGATATTGGAAGAGCCATTATCTCCCGGATTGCCTGGAAAATCTGCAGCAAGTATTGACAGGACTACTATCAGGGCGACTATGACTGCGATCTTTCGAACTCTATGCCCCATTGTCATAAGTTTCTTCAGGCGGTGCAATTGAAAAACCTTTTCATTGACCTATATGGCATTAGAAGGAAATTTTATTTTGTGGCCGTATTGGCTTCCTGCCTGCGGTGTTCATCTATTATCTGCCTCTTAAGCACCTTACCGGACATGCTCTTTGGCAACTCTCTCCGGAATTCTATCTTACGTGGCACCTTGTATTTTGAGAGTGATTTCCTGCATGCCTGCATGATTTTATTGGAAAGTCCGTCACCTTCGCTTTCCGATGACACCACCGCAAGTATGTATTCATTTCCCGTATTCTCGGCTACGCCTACCACGGCAACTTCCTTGACTCCCTCGACCCCACCAATGAGCTTCTCAATCTCATGGGAACTCACCATTATGCCGTGTGATGTGATTGCTTCCCTCATTCTCCCCTCAATATGGTAAAGGCTGTCCACATCCATGCTTGCAAGATCACCGGAATCAAAGAAACCGTCCAGGAAGTACTGGCTGTCGCCTGGCAACTCAGGGACAAGTGAAGTGAAAAGTCCGGGGCCCTTGAGGTATAGCTCGCCAATTGCAGCGGGAGATACCTCCTGGTGTGACTTTTCCTCCAGCAGCCTTGCCTCCACCTTTGGAATGGGGATGCCGGGGCTTCCTGGTTTCTGTTTTGCCCTGTCGTTCGGCTGCATGTGAGTGACCCCAAGCATCTCTGGTATTCCGTAATACTCCAGGACCCTTGTTCCATATATCTTCTCTATTCCCTGGCGTATCTCCCCATTGAGAAGATATGTTCCTGTTATGATCCCCCTGAGGCTC
>JAJZKX010000115.1 GCA_021850745.1 Thermoplasmata archaeon | reverse complement strand
AAGGAAGAATTCCATAGTGGATATTTCAGGCCTTGAAGTTGGGCATGAAACTATCATAAAGGACGTGGGAACAAGTGGAAATGAATTGATCACCATACGAACGGGGGTCACTGCTGTCCTGCCCCAGGGAAGAAAAAACCTTGGGATTGATTACTTCTGCGGTGCCTCAATATTCAATGGAAATGGAGAAGCCACGGGATATTCCTGGATAGAGGAGTCAGGCATGCTTTCAGGGCCCATAATGCTCACCAATACATATAGCGTAGGCTTGGTCAGGGATGCTGTGTTGAAGTGGATGGCCACAAAGGAGATTAAACATGATGCCCTACCTGTAGTTTGTGAGATTTCCGACCAGTACCTCAACGACATAAGTGGGCACCACATCACAGATTCGCATGCATTTTCATCCCTCGATAAAGCGTCAACCAACAATCTGGAGGAGGGAAATGTTGGCGGGGGCACAGGTGCAGTTTGCTATGAATTCAAGGGAGGGATTGGAACTTCATCCCGCGTTGCTAACTTAAAGGATGGGGATTATACTGTAGGAGTAATGGTACAGGCGAACCATGGCCTCCGGCGCCAGCTCACAGTAAAGGGAGTGCAGGTTGGCAAGAAACTGGAAGGACCCCCAGTAAAAAGGAAGGAAACTGGTTCGATTGTCATTGTGATTGCAACAGATGCCCCTCTTCTTCCCCATCAGCTTGAGAGGCTTTCCAGAAGGGCCTATCTTGGCCTTGCAAGGACAGGAAGCATTTCTTCTGACGGCTCCGGTGACTTTTCCCTCGCATTTTCCGTGGCAAACGGTTATGAAAACAGGTCCTCTTCGAAATCTTCAGCCACATGGTTGCCAAATCCCGAACTTGATCCGCTGTTTGAAGCTGTGGTTCAGGCAACTGAGGAATCCATAATAAATGCCCTTTTTGCTGCTGAGTCCATGGCTGGGTTCCAAGGGCATTATGTTCCCGCAGTACCCATTCAGGAGGTCCTGCAACTGATAAAGGCTCCACGGTAACCAAACTGGCGGTGCTTTTACAGGCTTTCACGGGGCATGAATAAAATGGAATTGTAAATTAGAAAATTTTTAAAAATTAATTCTCCCACCCAAAGGGCTTGGCAAGCTGGCCCGTCAGGACACTGGCGGATGTGTTTTGGGCATGTGCCAGTGGAAATAGGTTCTTACGCTGGACCTGAAGATAAGATAGAGCGACGCTGCCGCTATCCCTGCGACCACAAGCCCGTAGCTGAATAATACAGGCCACCAGAATGAAAACCCGGCTGAGTAGAAAAGATAGACCTGGGTTCCGATCCAGAGTACCTCGAGGGCCGCAAGGCCCAGTGAGCCATAAACTCCCCACTTTCTATCAGAGTAGATAAGATAAGCCAGTACCGCGGGCAAAGCAGCAAAGACAACCATGAGCCAGACTGCAAACCAGGTGAAGTCAGTAACGAATGGTATGTAAACTAAAGCAGGATTTATTTGCATGTTAGTTCCGGAAGGATCCATCAGAAGATTGATTCCCCCGAATAATGCCAGGCCTGCCAAGGCTAGGTTTAATAGGATAAGCACAAACGCACTTACAGGCATTCTCATCTTGTCACCTCCTTGTTTATTTATTAAGATGGAGAGCTATAAGCATGCCTTTTAACAGGTAAGGGCAAAGTCGATAGCTTCCATTTGCAGGAATTGGTTCAGACGTTTGCAAAAAGGATGGTTATATTTAGCATGGTTGCAACCGTAACCCATGAAAGGTAGGGGAAGAGCATATAAGCTGCCTTCCTGTCGATTGAGTGGAATTCAATGGCTGTTGCAGCTATGAAAAACCACAGGAATACGATCTCTATTGCTCCGAATAAAAGGCTGTGAAGCCAAAAGAACAGCATTGACCATAGCACGTTTAATATGAGCTGGACTGAAAAAAGGGTAATGGCAAGGGAGATGTTTTTTTCCTGGCCCAATTTAGCCCATATGAAATAAAATGCAAATCCCATCAGCAGAAAGAGTGTTATCCACATCGGGGCAAATAGCCAGTTTGGAGGCGTAATTGCGGTCTTTGCCAAAGATGCATACCAGGTAGGTATCGATCCGTAAGTAAATACGGAACCTATTCCTCCTGCCCCCTCCGTAATTAGGATGGAAACTGCCAATTTTATTGGACTGAACTTAATTGGTTTATCCATATGACATCAATATAATGCCAGCCTTTTGAAGAATATTATCACTAAGAGTAATGGGAGATCGAGAAAAAGGATGAATAAATGCTCCGGTCGGGATTTGGACCCGAGTCGAGAGATTGAGAGTCTCTTATGCTTGGCCTGGCTACACTACCGGAGCGACCCAGCAGAATGCCATATGGACATTTATTACTTTTGATTTTCTTGTGGAAAGGCTGCTCAAAAACAAAACAGGAATATCGATGAAATGCGATGGAAGATAAAATGCTGACTAAGCGATTATTGGCCAGAATACCTTTGCCAGCTCAACTACCACGGCCATTGCGATCCCTATATAGATGATGAGCTTCGGATCCAGGGCGGGCCCGGTAATCTCTTCTTCCTCGAAATACCTGATAAGTCCAGCGCCTGACTGGAATCCTTCAGATTTTTTCTCCGCCATATCAGTACCTGATTTTAATGATGGTTATTTAAGTTATGGCTATGACCTGAAAATAGCCTTTGCTCCATCAGCGACTGTGAGGAGTGACTGTGAGTCACAGTGGCTTTTGTATCTATCTGCAATTTCTTTCAGATTCTTCTTTTCCGTTATTATGAAGACGTTGCTGCCGCCTGTTACAATATAGGACATCCACGTCTCTTTCCTGTCAGCATCAACCATGTCCATGAGTTTTCTCATTTCATGAGTGATGACTTTAACGCCAACACTCTCGTTGAGCTCATGGTATTCAGAAGTGTCCTGGTGAGACAGGTCAAATATTCCCTTTATGTCCCTTTCTTCAGAAAGCCTTACTAGTTCCCTTGCTTTCCTTGCTGTTTTTTCTATTCTCCGGGGGTATTCAGGGCTGTTGACCACGTTTTCGTGGATCCTATCGGATGGCTTTCTCTGGACATTGAAACTGCATCCTATGATAACATAATCCTTGAAAGCCTCCGGGCCAAGCAGGCGTTCTGTCCTGGCAGTTTTCCCATCTGCCCATGTTACCGTAAGGCCGCCATGGATGCTCCTCCCGACACTTTCCGATATTGACCTCAGTTCATTTTCAAATGCAACCATATCATCGATTCCGCCAGCCATATCAGATATGCAGGAACCCATTGCTGCAGCTCCGGCATCTGAACTCCCGCTCAATATACCAACGTTCCTTGATGTGAAAGATAGAGCTGCATTTCCCCTGATGCCAAGGTTATGGAAGATCTTCTCCCTGTAATGGTTCAATATAACAAACGGAGACCTCCCAGTTTCTGAATACTGAACCTCTTCCCCGTTAAGGTCTCCAAATGGGTTTCCCCTGTTAACCATAACCCTTGTGTCAACCCATATATCTTTCCCCAGGCCAGTGTATGAAAAACCTGCTGATGTGTGCCTTGGTATCCTCTTTATCTTGTCGGAAATGCCACCAAGGAGAATAACGCCAATAGTTGGGTAAGCCCTTGACTCAGTGAAATGGATGATATCTTCGCTCAATGTGCATTGGATGAGGCAGGGTTATTAATTTTTTACTTACTGCTTCACAAACGATAAACATTCCCAAATGGTATTCAATGAGAAAACCATAACAATTGGCTCCTCAGATAAAATATATACGGCGAAATTATTGTGTTGCTGAGCCCTATGTCTGTTAATCAAGAACATAAAGAAATGCTCAATTTTCTGCAAATCAAGGACAAAGCCGAACTCTTTTCTGATGTCCCCCAGAATGTGAGGAAGAAGAACATGAAAATGAACCCTGGCATCTCTGAATTTGAGCTGCTGGAAGAGGCGCGGAACTATTCCCTCATGAACAAAGGACCCGGAATGATTAATTTCCTCGGAAATGGCCTTTACGACCGGGTTATCCCCACATCCGTGGATTCCCTTATTGGGCGAACTGAATTCTTGACTTCATATACCCCTTACCAGGCTGAGATGTCGCAGGGAGTCCTGCAATCGCTGTTTGAATACCAGAGCCTGATGTGCCAGCTCACTGGCATGGATGTTACCAACTCATCCATGTATGATGGGTACACAGCACTTGGAGAAGCTGTCAGAATGGCTTACAGGATCAATGAAAAAAGTGAGGTCCTCCTTCCCGAAACCATCTACAACGGCAAACTTGAAGTCATAAAGAGCTACCTTGCCGGGCTCCATGTCAAGCTCCTGTTCTACAAGGTGAACATGAAGACGGGGCACATAGACTTGGGAGATATCCAGTCAAAAGTAAATGACAATACATGTGCAATCCTGTGCGAACAGCCAAATGGCCTGGGAATAATTGACGAGAATGTATTCAGCCTTCATGAATTGAAGAAAAATGCCCTTTTAATTGCTTACGTCGACCCAATTTCACTTGGCATCTTGAGGGAGCCAGGATCATATGGCGCTGACATTGTCATAGCAGAGGGGCAGCAGCTTGGCATACACAGGAGTTTTGGAGGGCCGCTCCTTGGCATACTTTCCTTCAAGAATGACCACATCAGGCGTTCTCCTGGAAGAATCATTGGCCAGAGCGTTGACTCTAATGGAAAGAGGGCATTCGTCATGACCCTTCAGACAAGGGAGCAGCATATCAGGAGAGAAAAAGCCATGAGCAACATCTGCACCAACCAGGCCCTCATGGCTATTGCGGCAGCGTCATACCTCAGCATCGTGGGAGCTGATGGGTTGAAGAAGGTGGCCACTCTTACATACCAGAACGCAAAGAACCTGAAAATAGCCCTTGAAAAATCTGGAAAACTTACCCCTAATCAACTCTCTGGAAAGCCTTTCTCAGACGTTCTTGCATCTTTTGCTGCACCAATTGATGGCCTTCAGGACAAACTCTACGAAAAGGGAATACTCGGCGGAGTTCCACTTTCCAGGTTCCTGTCCCATGGCAAAGGAGAAACCATTCCCAACTCATTCTTTTTCTCTGCCACAGAGAAAACCCAGGAGCATGATATTAGTGGCCTGGTCAGCGCCCTGGAGGTGATTTCATGAGCTACAAGCAGGCCTCATATGATGAACCGTTCATTGGTGAACTGCGTTCTGGCACAACATACAAGATCCCCGGAAAGGTTGATCCCGGAGTGCTGGAGGACCTTCCAGAGGGTACAAGGAGAGAATATCTGCCTCTGCCTGAAGTTGCAGAATACGATGTGGTGAGGCACTTCACAAGGCTTTCCCAGATGAACTACAGCGTAGACCTTGGGATGTATCCACTTGGCTCTTGCACGATGAAGTTCAACCCCAAGTTCGCAGACAGGATATCCACATTTGAAGGCTTCAGCGAGATTCACCCACTCCAGCCGGAAAAATCCGTGCAAGGGTCCCTCAGGATAATGTATGAGCTTCAGGAATATCTCAAGGATCTGTCGGACATGGATGCCATCACGCTGCAGCCACTGGCTGGCGCACATGGCGAATACACTGGTATTCTTATAATCAGGAAATACCACGAGGACAGAGGGGAGCTGGACAGTAGAACTGAGATAATCATTCCCGATTCGGCGCATGGGACAAACCCGGCATCAGCAGCCATGGGCGGCTTCGATGTTGTTGAAATTCCATCGAACGAAAAGGGCACTGTTGATCTTGAGGCCCTGAAGGCAGCATTGTCTGAAAAGACTGCAGCATTCATGATCACCAATCCTAATACTCTGGGGATCTTCGAAGACCAGATAACTGAAATTGCAAAACTTGTCCATGAAGCTGGAGCGCTTCTTTACTACGACGGGGCAAACTTCAATGCCATCATGGGAGTGACTTCCCCCGGGCTCATGGGATTTGACATTGTGCACTTCAACCTCCACAAAACCTTCGCCACCCCACATGGGGGCGGCGGGCCTGGATCAGGACCGGTGGCTGTAAAGGCACACCTCAAGGATTTCCTTCCAGTTCCCACTGTCGCCAAGGATGGGGGCAGGTACTTCCTTGATTTTTCGCATCCAAAGAGCATTGGAAGGATTTCTTCTTATTACGGCTCCTTCAATATGATGCTCCGTGCCTGGTCATACATCACCTACCATGGTGCAGACGGGCTTAAGGAAAACACTGTCAACGCCGTGCTCAATGCCAACTACCTAGCAAAGAAGCTCGAAGGAAAATTCAAGATCCCGTATAAGCCGCTCAAGAAGCATGAGCTCGTCTTGTCCACAGAGAATACTGGAAAGCGTGCCCTTGACCTTGCCAAGTACCTCATTGACAATGGAATACATGCACCCACCGTATATTTCCCTCTCATCGTCCAC
>JAJZKX010000114.1 GCA_021850745.1 Thermoplasmata archaeon | reverse complement strand
GGGGATCTTCCGACATTGTGAAATCCCTTGCCAGATCATCAGCGACCCCGATCCACATAGAGCGATATTTTGGAGCAGGTCTCAAGAATACTCCGTGTGATGGCAAAATGGTGAACGGCATAATATTCTCATCAGTGTGTACACTCTTTGATAGCATCCCCACGATCTTATCGTTTGTTACCTGGAATACCTGTCTCTTCTTTGGTCTCTCATGCCCGTCAATTCCGGTCTTATCAAGGAGTCCAGTGGTGTAAACGTCTGCTGCCATTATGTATTCGTCCCCTGAATAAGTACCCTTATTGGTCTGTAATGTTCCTATCTTTTTTTTCTGCCAGATAAAGGGTTCACCCGGGTAATCCAGTGGATCTGTCGGAACGACCGTTAATCCTGAAACCGTTGTGCCAAAATCAAATTCTATTCCGAGCTTCGCACATTCCTTAAAATAGTAATCTGCAAGGAGTTCCGGTTCTATAATTCCACAATTCCTGCCAACATAACCCTTATCGTAGCCTTCCAGGTTCATTAATTTCCTCTGTTCTGGATCAAGTTCATATTCAATATTCAATGATGATTTTATTTCATCCTTATCCACAATGTCAATCTTAACGCTGGAAGAAAGCTCCTGAAGCATTGCATCCATAGGAGATTTGTCCTTTGAAAGAAACAGGTAACCGTTAAAGTGTAAGCCGATATCAAATCCTAAGCTTTTCTGAATCTTTTTGTAGAATTCAACAGAAGTAGAGGCTAATTGCCTGTTTACTTTTGTTTTAAAAATATCGCGGAAACCTGCGGCGCTCTTTCCAGTATTTCCCTGTCCATAGCTATTTTGTTTGTCTATGACAACAATGCTCAAATCGTGATTTTCTTCTTTTATATGAAGTGCTGTTGACAATCCTGATATTCCGGCCCCTATGATGACAACATCATACTTTTTTTCCATGCCGCCTTAATCCCTCAGCGTGATATATCTATTGCTGAAAATGGATAGAGGTTCAAGTATTATCACTTGAAAATCAAAATGTCTATAAAGTGAAATACCAATGCTCATAATTTTAAAATAGGTAATAAACGATATTGGGGTATGAGTTACGCTTATGGAGACGGCATTACACTAAGAGTTGCAGAGGCAAATTCAACAGACCCCGGAATGTCAAGGGTCAGGCTGGACGAAGAATCCAGGATTGCTCTTGGGGCTGAAATAGGAGATGTCGTTGAAATAGAAAAAACAAAGAAGACCGTAGGTCGAGTTTTCAGGGCGAGGCCAGAAGACGAAAACAAGGGGATCGTCAGGATAGATAGCGTTCTGAGAAACAACTGTGGAGGCTCAATCGGGGAAAAGGTTAAGGTCAGGAAAGTAAAGACTGAGATAGCTTCAAAGGTTGTCCTTGCCCCAATAATAAGGAAAGACCAGAGGGTAAGGTTTGGAGAGGGGATAGATGATTTTGTTCAGAAAGCCCTGATCAGGAGACCCATGCTGGAACAGGATAATATCAGCGTGCCAGGTCTGACTCTTGCCGGGCATTCAGGTTTGCTTTTCAAGGTAATCAAGACAACACCTTCCAAGGTTCCCATAGAGATAGGGGAGGTTACCAAGATTGAAATCAGGGAGGAACCAGCTTCTGAAGTTCTTGAAGACGTTTCAAGGATCAGTTATGAGGATATTGGTGGGCTTTCGGATCAGCTTGGCAAGGTTAGGGAAATAATCGAGCTTCCGTTAAAGCATCCTGAACTCTTCGAAAGGCTTGGAATAAGGCCGCCAAAGGGAGTATTGCTTTATGGACCACCAGGAACGGGAAAGACTCTCATAGCGAGAGCTGTTGCAAACGAATCAGGGGCGAATTTTTATTCAATAAATGGGCCGGAAATCATGAGCAAATACTATGGCCAGAGTGAACAGAAACTTCGTGAAATTTTCACTGAAGCTGAGAATAAGGAACCATCGATTATATTTATTGACGAAATTGATTCAATCGCACCAAAAAGGGAGGAAGTTCAGGGCGAGGTTGAAAGGAGGGTTGTCGCACAACTTCTAACTCTTATGGACGGTCTCAAGGAACGTGGTCATGTAATCGTCATTGGTGCCACAAACAGGATCGACGCAGTTGATCCAGCTTTGAGGAGGCCAGGAAGATTTGACAGGGAAATTAACATTGGCGTTCCGGATAAGAAGGGCAGGCGAGAAATTCTTAACATTCATTCCAGAGCAATGCCACTTGGAATGGATGAAGAGAGAAAGTCAAAATTCCTTGATGAAATTGCGGATATGACATACGGTTTTGTGGGTGCCGATCTTGCAGCCCTTTCTAGGGAATCTGCAATGAACTCTTTGAGAAGATATCTCCCTGAGATCGATCTGGACAAGCCAATACCAACGGAGATACTGGAAAAGATGGCTGTCACCGAGGATGATTTCCTGGAGGCACTAAAATCAATAGAACCAAGCAGCTTGAGGGAAGTTACTGTTGAGATTCCAAACATACACTGGGATGACATTGGTGGGCTTGAGGATGTGAAGAGGGAATTGAGGGAAAGCGTTGAGTTGCCTCTTCAAAAGCCAGAAATTTTCAAGAATCTCGGAATCAGGGCTCCAAAGGGTTTTCTATTGTATGGTCCACCTGGAGTTGGAAAAACATTGCTTGCAAAAGCTGTAGCTAATGAGAGCAACGCCAATTTCATATCGGTGAAAGGGCCAGAAGTGCTCAGCAAATGGGTAGGTGAAAGTGAGAAGGCTGTAAGGGAAATATTCAAAAAAGCCAAGCAGGTAGCCCCTACCATAGTCTTCCTCGATGAGATTGACTCAATCGCCCCAAGGAGAGGAAGCACCGGGGATTCTGGTGTAACAGAACGTATTGTGAACCAGCTGCTTACATCAATGGATGGGATAGAGGTCTTACAAGGGGTTGTTGTAGTAGGGGCTTCTAACAGGCCTGACATCCTTGACAGCGCTCTTCTAAGGGCAGGCAGATTTGACAAGATGATATATATTCCACCACCAGACGCAGAGGGCAGGCTCAAGATTCTCAAGGTGCACACGAAGAATATGCCACTTGCACCCGGTGTTGATCTGAAAAAAATAGCAAATATCAGCGAGGGTTATGTTGGTGCGGACCTTGAAAATCTTGTGAGGGAAGCAGGAATGATAGCCTATAGGAAAGACCTAAACGCGTCGAAAGTGACACAGGATGATTTCATGGATGCACTGAATGCAATCAAACCATCCGTCGACGAGGAAGTCCTGAAATTCTACAATAATATAAGCAGCAACATGGGGAAGAGCATCAGGGAGCGGAGAAAGGATTTAGAGGTTTCCGGATTATATCAGTGAAACCACAAAATCAATTTTTTTTAGTTTTCCATAGATTTTGATAAAACTTCAAATATCATATTTCAAATGCATAAAAATGGATAAAGGAGTAGACATATCTTTTCAAATAGCTTCAGGGATTGAAGATCAGGAACTCGTACAGGCACTTGCAGATCTCACAGGCTATGACATGAGCAAGGAATTTAATGTGGAATGGCGAATATTTCGTGTTAAACTGGAGGAAAAGAGATTCTTCAAGATATTATACTCTGGTCCAAAGATCAACAAGATTCACCCTCATAACATGAAAAAAATAACTGATCATTTTGATTCTCTCTCTAAATTAAGCTATAATGAGGTAATGGGAAGGTATAAGGAACTGCTAAAAAATGGCTCGATAAAGCCAATCCCTATTAAAGAAATGGAGGAATCCTATGATCTCTGGCAGGATAAAATATGGCAGTATATCTGACTTCGTCCAGAAATAATTAATTTTGGGAAAATATTGTATTCAATTATATTTCCGGAAATTCAGGTTTATATCCAGCATTTCAAGTCCCTTGGATACCCCATTGCTGACATCAGATCCATTCAAGGTTGTTGCCAGTTTCCTTGCTTTTCTTTCATCGATAAGGCCAAGATATGGCAATGAAACTTGGAAAGCCATTGAAGGCAGTCCTGTACCAGCAAAAGATTTCCTTACAGCATTGATAATATATTTGAAAATGCTCAGGACATATTTCCTCGAATCCGGGTTTCTCACCAGTGTAATAATGGCCCACGGAGAATCCTGCGCCTTAATTTCAGATTTCATTACCATCTTCATAAGTGCCTTATGGTTATTCTTGCCTCTCATCCAACCCATTGCAACTACAAGTTTGTTCTTGTCAGTGTCATCGGAGGCCTTCACATAAGTTTCCCTCAATTCATCAATTGAATCGGAATTCAGGGACTTTGACAAAGCAAGTGCCATTCTATCTTCTGGCGGGGTGTTGAAATACTCACCGAATTTGAATGCATTGTTTCTTGAATATTCTGGATCGAATATTGCCAGTGATTCCCTTATCTTGACCCTGGTTATTGACTTCAGTGTTTCCTCACCCTCTCTCTTCTCTCCCAGTTCCTTTAATATGGAGCGAAAGACATCGAGTGATTGTTTTCTGAATCTATCTCTGTCATACAGCACCAACATTGCATTTTCCAGGCTTCTCTGCACCAATGTTATAATGGGTGTCGTTGCCCCCATGATTAACAGGTTGATAACTTTGAAATATTTATCTACCGTTAAATGGCCGGATATAAGAAGGGAATTTATGTCGTTTGCAATCTCCGCCCTGTCTATATCGGTGAAATATTGCATGTTTTCATCTAGAGAATTATAGAATTCATCTTCATACAGTACTCTGAAAAATCCAGTTCCGTCAGAGTTGAGTTTGATGTAATCTCCTTTCTCGATCTCAAGTGACCGCGCGTCCATCAGGATCTTCCTCTCTCCTGATTTCCCTTTTATTGTCAGTGGAATTCTCCAGATAGTATCGGATGACTGATCGTTTAGGAAATATCTTCTCTGCTCAAGTTTAAGTTTCCCACCATATGATGAAACCCTGATTGCAGGAAGCCCGGCTAAATTGATCCAGTCAGACATTATTTCACCAACAGGCATTCCGGATGCCTTTCCCAAGCTGTTCCAGAGATCTGAACCTTCAGCATTGCCATATTTGAATTTCTTGAGGTAGTCAGAAACACCCTTCCTAAAATCTTCATCTCCGACATAGCTGTGGATCATTCTCAGGATGCTGCCTCCCTTTCCATAGCTTATCTCGTCGAATATCTGTTCAATATCATTGGGGCTCTCGACCTTTGCGTTTATGGGGTGTGTGCTCCTGAGTGAATCGCTTGTCATGGAAGAAACGGTCTGTGAAATATATGTTGATTTTATAACCTCGAATTCCGGGTGAATAGTATTTAGGCAAAGCATTTCCATGAAAGTTGCGAAACTTTCATTCAGCCACAGATCATTCCACCATTTCATCGTTACGAGATTCCCAAACCACTGATGTGCAAATTCGTGGGCAATCGTCACGGCAATGTTAATTCTGGATTCCAGGTCTGTGTTTTCATTGCAGACCAGGGCTTCTTCCCTGAAGGTTATCGCACCCCAGTTTTCCATCGCACCTGCAGCAAAATCTGGAACTGCTATCAAGTGCACTTTGGGAAGCTCAAACGGTATGCCAAAGTATTTTTCATAAAATTCGAGGCTTTTATGAGCGATTTCCAGCGGATAATCATTGCTATTCATCTCATTGCCTGGAATGGCAAGAATTATCTCTACATCCCCGTATTTCATTGTTTTTTTCTGAAACTTTCCGACTGCTATGTATAGGAGGTATGTGGACATTATAGGGGTGGGAAGGAATTTTACGGTGGTGGTATTTCCATCAGTCTCCATTGACTCTACTGGCATATTGCTAATAGCCTCCTTGCTTGATAGCACTTTCGTGGTTATTTCGAATACTGCCTTCATATCTGGTCTGTCAAAGCATGGAAACATCAGGGATGCCCCGTGTGATTCGAACTGGGTGGTGATTATCCTCTTCTCTTCTTTTCCCGCAAGATATGCACCGGACAAACTATCGGAAAATGGTCTCTGAAACGAGATTTCAACATTATTATCTCCCTCTTTCAATCCAGAAATTCTTAATGTCTCTTTTTCGCTGTCAAGCTCAAACTTAGTATCCAATTTGTTTACCTTCACTGAATTTATGGTAATTCCCCTTGAATTAAGAAGTATCTCGTTGGAATCGCATTTGAGTGCTATTGTCTCAGTTCCATAAAATTGATCTTCTCCTCTTGAAAAGTCCATGTTAATGATATACTTGCTAGGTTTCGCAGCCATTATGTTTTATATTTATATGATATATAATCTTTAATAGCTTTTCAAGCAATTGATGTTTGTTAACTTTCGAATTTTATAAGTAAAATTATTAATCTCCTTAGATCATACTGTTTGGTGAATAGGAAGTTTGCCACAAGATTGATGGATATGCCTTTGGTTACAAGCGAAGGAACAATGATAGGTAGGCTTGATG
>JAJZKX010000113.1 GCA_021850745.1 Thermoplasmata archaeon | reverse complement strand
ATGGGTTATACTGACGTTCACATGGGGGATACGGTAAGAAAGTATTCCCGATCACAAAATATTGACCAGAAGGATTACAACATAGGGAAGTTCGCAGGCCAGGAAAGGCAGGTTCATGGAATGGACATATGGGCGAAGAGGACTTCTGAAAATATCACTGATCCGGGTAAAACAATAGTTGACGGTCTGAGGAATGTCGAGGAGCTTGAGTACTTCAGGAACAGGTTTGAGGACGTTATGGTAGTTGCAATATACGCCAACCACGACGACCGTCTCACAAGGATATTGAAACGTGACAGGGAAGACGATGTGAAAAGTCCCACAGAACTCAATGGAAGGGATGAAAGGGAGCTCTCATGGGGAATAGGCAGGGTTATTTCGCTGGCAGATTACATGATAGTCAATGATGGAACACTGGAGGAATTCAAAACAAAAGCCAGGGAATTCATCAATAAACTTAAAAAAGAACAGCAGAACTAAAAAATGGTTGTGTTGGGCAGCCAAACCTGCGAAATCATCATCTGGAAAGCTTGAAATCAGATTTTTCCTCTTTCTGGACATGGACGCTTTTCCAGTCTGTCTTGGATGTCGGTCTGCCCTTCTTCCTCTGAATATGGTTGTATGCGGATAGGGCCGCTATTGCTCCCTGGCCTGCTGATATCACGACCTGCTTGTAAGGTGTATCCGTAACGTCCCCGCAGGCGAATACTCCCTCCTGGCTGGTTGCACAGAACTTATCAACCACGACCTCGCCGATCTTGTTCAGTTCAACCAGGTCCTTCACAAGGTCCGTCCTGGCAATATACCCCATTTCAATGAATACAGCATCGGTTTCTAGGTTGTTTTTTCCTTCCCTGGTTTTCAGTTCAAGTCCGGTTACAGATTTTTCCCCAAGGATTTTCTGCACTGAACTTCCATTGACAAACTCAACATTTTTCATGCTTTTAAGGGAATTTACAGTCTCTTCATCGCCTCTTGTTTTCTCAGTTGACTGGACAATGTAGAGATTTGAGGCAAGCGATGAAAGATAACTTGCGGCTTCTATGGCATTATCGCCGTTGCCAACTACCGCAACCCTCTTGGATTTGAAAAGCGGTCCGTCACATACTGCACAGTATGAAACGCCCTTTCCCTTGAGTTTGTTTTCTCCTGGAACACCCAGATCACGTGGTGTTTTCCCGAATGCAAGTATGAGTGCTTCAGCCGTATTTTCCTGTGAATAGGATTTCACCATGAAACCGTTTTCAGTCTTTG
Source organism: Thermoplasmata archaeon (assembly GCA_021850745.1). The sequence goes on along the minus strand of JAJZKX010000113.1, from coordinate 5,218 downwards.
ATATACCGAGCACTTCATCATACAGGTATTCTGTACCATACAGGGCAGCCTGCTCCTGAAACTTTGTAAGAAGCTCGAAACCACCGATGTTCTGGTACCCGGGGTAATTCTGTATAGAATCAGTCAGAAGCGCCTGGCCACCAATATCCTTGGTGATAACCAGTGTTTTCAGGTTCTGCCTGGAAGTATAAAGGGCTGCAGAGAGCCCTGCGGACGCTCCTCCAACGATTATGACATCATATTGTTTAGCCATCTGATTCACTAGTTCAGGTTCTTCTTTATCTTGGTCTCTATCATTGGTTTTGGAAGAGCACCTATTACAGTGTCAACCGGCTTTCCATCCTTGAAGAACATTATGGTGGGTATGCTCCTTATCATAAACCTGGCCGATACCTGGGGATTGAGATCAACATTCAGTTTCCCAAGAACCATTTTACCGGCATACTCTTTTGCAAGCTCGTCCAGTACAGGTGACACAAACCTGCAGGGAGCGCACCACTCTGCCCAGAAATCAACTACCATTAGCCCGGGCTTGCTCACCATCTGGTCAAAATTTACATCATTCAGCTCAACTGATTTTCCATCCATGTTATTCCCTTTCTCCAGTTTTTCTGCATTCAGGATCCTGTTGTACATATTTTTTCTTATATTCTCCAGTTCCTCATCCGTCATTTACTCATCCTCCGCAGGCAAGTTGTAAATCCTCAGGGTATTTTTCACCTCAGGACCATGCTTCCCAAAGGTTTGAATGCAATTTCCTGTTGTTATGGATTGAAAACGTGGTTATAAATTTGACGATATTTCAAATTTCACAAAATATCTAAATATCAGGGCCTGATATCTAAAGGTGCTGTCACTCTATCCAAACTCAAAGAAGAAGGTTGCATGCAGTGATCTCCTTTCATGCCTGTACCGCCTCAGTGAGATCGACTACAAGATATTCTATACGCTGAGTGAAAAAGAGGATAAGTCCCTGGATCAGATTGCCTCGGACGTGAAAAGAAACCGCACTACTGTATACAAGAATATACAGAAACTCAGCTCCCTTGGTCTTGTAAAAAAGGAGATGAAATGCATCGAGAGCGGGGGGCAGTATCTAGTCTTCAGGTCGCTTGAAGGGCCGGAGTTGAGAAAGGTACTGGAAACAAAGGTGAGGGAGACCAAGGACAGCCTGGATGCCATGCTTAAAAAATTCAGTGAATATTACTGATCTATTTTTCAAAAGGCTTTCTTCTTTATATAATTGTATATGGAGTCAAAGAAGTTTCTGCCTAGTATATTCTCATTGGAACCATGGGGCAGTTTCCCGAAAAAGTTGTAAATTCGCTCTGGGTGCGGCATAAGGCCGATCACGTTACCCTGTGAATTGCTCAGTCCCGCTATTGACCCGGCTGAACCATTGGGATTCCACGGGTATGAAGCCTCACTTCCATCAGGCATGGAGTATCTGAACAGAATCTGCCCGCTTTCCTCCAGATTATTGACAAAGTCGCGGTCTCTTGCTGTGACTATCCTTCCTTCCGCGTGCGCTACTGGAACCATGTAGGGGAGATCCTTCTTAATTTCCCCAAGAATGCGGTTTTTTCCTGTAAGTTTCACATAGGACATCCTGCATTCAAACCTGTTGGAGCTGTTTGGGGCCAACCCCACTTTCCTTTCCATCCTGCCATCCAGGTCAGGTATGAATCCAAGTTCGGCAAGTATCTGAAAACCATTGCACACACCTACCAGGGGCTTTCCATCATCCACAAATTTTTCCAGGTCTTTCATAGAATACTCCGCAAGCCTTGCAGAGAAGATAGATCCCGCCCTGATATAATCACCAGCAGAAAATCCGCCTGGCAGGAATATGGAGGAAAAATCCTGGAGGTCCTCCTTCCTGTTCTTGAGTTCGTTTATATGTATGTATCTGGGCTTGAATCCAGAATCCTGAAATGCATGAAAAGCTTCATCTTCGCAATTTGTGCCTTCCATGCGCAAAATTGCAACTTCAGGTTCTTCCATAAGGTATTCTCTTACTGTCCGCCTCTCCTTTCCTTTGCTTTCATCCTCAGTCCAGTGTAGCCGCATTTTCTGCATCTTTCAGCTCTGGGTGAGTTTCTAGCATTGCATTTCATACAAATCTTTTTGTTAAGTCTTCTTTCAACTGCTTCAGGGAATGCCATTATTTATCATCCTTTTGATTTATGCCGGATAATTTTGAATCAATATTAAAGGTATTGCATTGGAGTTCCTGGGAGTATGATCCGGAAATCAAAGCAGCCTCATACGTGTTCCAGTGCAATGATTTCCCATAATATCAGGAAAAACACAATGAAGTTCATCATCAGGGCAATATTGGCAATGGTCTTATCGTCACCCAATTTTTTCAATATTCTCCTGCGAGACGATATTTTCAGGGTATCTTTGAAGAATTGTCCCCCATCAAGAATGAAGAACGGCAGCGCATTGGTTATCCCCAGCAGAAAATCCATCCAGAAAAGCCAGAACAGTGTATTGAAGAGTCCCCAGAATATAAATGGATCAAATGGCGTCGAGAATAGGCTTGCAAGTTTTCCCGGAATGGGTGAAAGGCCGGAGAAAGGGAGTGCTATTGTGCTAAGGGTGCCATACCATGGGCTGGTCAGCATGGATGTTCCTAGAACTTCGGACCTTATCTCATTGATTGGGAGGGAGCTGACACCAAGGTAACTGATCTCTACGCCTATGAAACTCTGGTCCTTGTATGAGGCACTGTTTGCAGTTGGGTCATACTTTGCATAATAGTTGTATTTTGACCCGGTTACAAATGTGAAGTTGCTCTGCAAGGGACCACCATTTCCTGTGGTATAGTTGAGCGTGGTCATTCCTATTGTTGTGCCCGGGGTTATATTATTGAGGATATTGGTAAGCTGGGTTGAATTGTATATGGGTGTCCCGTCTATGGAGTAGATTATGCTTCCCAGAGATATATTTTTGTATGCAGGAAACCCTTCAATGGTGCCCAGGACCACAAGGCCTGCAGGAACCATTTCCCTGGCAGAAGCGCTACCGTTGAACACAGTGACATCAGTCATGGTTCCAGGCATTATTGTTGAATTTTCCATTATGTTATACAGGTTAGTGCCGGAATAATTTCCTATGGAAGTTATCTCGCTTCTGTCAGCAATACTGCTGTATGATGAATTTGCCTGAACGCTTTCCACGTATAAACCCTGGTGTATTGGGGTTGCAAGTGGTGCCATGGCAAAGAGCAGGATCAGCAGGGCAACAAATGCTATCACTATATTTATGCCCGGCCCAGATGCAAATATTCTTCTTCGTATCACCGGATCAGCCTCAGTAACCTCTTTCTCATCAGGTTCTACGAATGCACCTATAGGAACTATAAAAAAAAGCGCACCTACTGCCTTTACTGTTATGTTATGCTTTTTTGCCACAATACCGTGAAAAAATTCATGAATCACAACTGCGGCAATCAGCGAAACTGTTCCAAAAACAATCGGAATTGCCGGGTTAATGCCTGGCAAAACCAGGTAAAGAAGCAGGGAGGGGGGACTTACATCGCGAACAACAGTCGCCAGATAGGACCCGTATATGAGGAAAACCATCGCAACTATGGATGAAATGATAACCAGCACCACTGAAATACGCGAGAAAATTATTCCCGGAAATCTTGAGGATACCTTATCCATTATCTTCCTGTTTTTTACGGCCTTTACCATGATGGCAGGGCCCATGAATGAAAAATGTTTCGACTTCCTAATAAATGGGGCCGCAATTACCAGTATGAGACCCCAGGCAATAATTATCAACAGTACAATTAGAAGAGGATTGAGCATGCTGAAGCATAATAAAACCTTCAATTATAACTCTTTTCACTTATGCAAATGTTTTGATTATTCAAAATGCCGATGTACAAAACAAAAAAAATCGTTGATTGGCTATTCAAAAAAGTGATCTGCGAAACATTTAAATGAAGATATAACTAATTAATCTCATGAAGACTACAATATCTCATATAAAAGCAGACATAGGAAGCCTTCCCGGGCATTCCAGCGTTTACGAACCGGTAGTTCAGGAAGTTGGAAAATATATAAGAGAGCACGGAAGTGGAATTCTTACAGATCATTTTATTTCCCACGTCGGGGACGATATACAGATAACCATGATACATAATCTCGGTGTAGACAATTCTGAAATCCATGAACTTGCATGGAACGCGTTCATAGCAGGCACTGCACTGGCGAAGAAGGTTGGACTTTACGGTGCCGGACAGGACCTCCTGAAAGATTCTTTCTCAGGCAACATTAAGGGAATGGGGCCGGGAGTCGCAGAGATGGAAATAAACGCCAGGAAATCCGAACCGTTTATAATATACATGATGGATAAGACAGAGCCGGGAGCATTCAATTTCCCTATATTCAAGATGTTTGCAGACCCATATAACACTCCTGGTCTTGTTATAGACCCAAATATGCATGACGGATTCAAGTTCGAGATATGGGACATAATCGAGGGAAAGAAGATTTACCTCAACACGCCTGAACACATGTACGATATCATGGGCATGATCGGTTCAAAGAGCAGGTATGTAGTTAAGAGGGTGTTCACAAAGGAAAACCATGAAAAACTCCCGGATGAGAATGTGTCTGTCATAACGACTGATAAACTCTCATTTATAGCTGGTGAATATGTAGGAAAGGATGACCCGGCGGGCATTGTAAGGATACAGTCAGGCCTGCCTGCCGCGGGCGAATCACTGGAGGCTTTTTCACATCCGTACCTGGTTTCAGGATGGATGAGGGGATCATTCAATGGTCCTCTTATGCCCGTTGGCATGAAAGATGCAAAAATGACAAGATTCGACGGACCACCGAGGGTTGTTGCCCTGGGTTTTGTTCTTAAAGATGGAAAATTGACAGGTCCTGTTGATATGTTCGATGATCCAGCTTTCGACGGTGCAAGGAAGACGGCTGTTGACATTGTTGATTATCTCAGAAGGATGGGGCCATTTGAGCCACACAGGTTACCAGAGGATGAAATGGAATACACTTCATTACCAAGAGTACTTGAAAAATTGAAATCACAGTTCCAGCACATCGACATGGAACCGGCAAAGAAGAAGCTTAAAGTCTCAACCAAGGATTTCGACTGATTATACTTCAATTCTTTGTCTTTCTTTCCTTTAAATAATTTCTTATATCATAAAAGAAGCTATTGCAGCACACTCTGTCCT
>JAJZKX010000112.1 GCA_021850745.1 Thermoplasmata archaeon | reverse complement strand
GCTCTCTCCCTGTCCGTACAATTGAAAAATTTAGAAGCCGGATCGCGCATCGCTTGTACCATATTGCAAGGATACTCATAAACATTTTTCGATGTATATGCAGAAGGCCACGGTGAACTTTAAGTGAGCAGGCTGTTCTGCCGCAATTGTAATCAAGGGAAAAGTAAAGTTTTAGACCCCACTTCTCACAGTCCTGTAGAGCAGCCTGGCAATTACAAACAACACTATGGTGAGAACTAACATGGCAATGGCATACATGTAAGTGGTTGTGTCAGGTACGCCAATGAGTGCGGTTCGTGTCACATCAACAATGTAGGTCAGGGGATTGCTGAGTGATATTGCCCTGATCACTGCGTCGCTGGTTGTCGGGATTGGGTAAAATGCTGAACTGGCGAAGTCAAGCACGAAGAACAGTGCGATGGTGATTGTGTTGTATGTTTGCATTGTTTTAGCAAGCGTTGATATTATAAGAAACAGCGATGAGAAGAGCATAGTTCCAAGTATGATGGAGAAAAGGGTAAGTGAAACTGAGATCCAAGACAGGATAAAGTCGCCCGATATTGAAACTGAAAGGCCCAGCATTATAAGGCTGCCGGCAACGGCGAAGATGATTGCCACCATTATTATTCCAAGGAGGTAATCCGTTCTCTTGAAGGGACCCACAAGAAGCTGCTCGAACATCCCCCATCTCCTGTCACTCCATAGCATCCCTCCGCCTATATTTCCTGCCGTCAGGGTCTGCATAGCAACTATCCCGGGGCCAAGAAAATGCGTGTATGATACCCTTGAGGAATTGAGTTCCACACCAGGGATTATGTTCTGGAGCATTGTTCCCATTACCAGTAGATAAAGTGCCGGAAGACCTAGCATGAATATCATGGTTCCCAGATCCATGTTCACCCTGATATTCCGATAGGTCAGTCTCAAAAATGCAGGCGCATGCATCAGGAATTCACCACCTCTATGAAAACATCATCCAGGGTTGCATCCCTCAGGTTGATGCTGTCAATATTTATTCCCTGGGTTTTCAACGAAGAAAGTATCTGGTCCAGGTTTCGCGAAATGGACCTGCCCAGAATTGTGATGGTTTTGCCCTGTCCTTTAACTTCGCTGGCAAGATCAGACGAAACCAGTTGCTCCCGGAGACGCTCTATCCCATCTGGCGATTCGTTCTCCCTTGTTATGATCTCCAGGGTTCTGAGCCCCCCGTATTTTTCCTTTAATTCTGACGATGTCCCTTCCACCCTGATTTTCCCCTCCGACATAATTGCTATTCTGTCACAGATGTAGTCCGCCTCTTCCAGAAAATGTGTCGTGAAAAGGACTGTTAGTCCGTTTTTTACCCTGTCCTTGATGCTGTCAAGTATCCGCCTTCTCATTATAGGGTCCATGCCAACAGTGGGCTCATCCAGAAACAGGATATCCATGTCGTGAACCAGTTCCCTTGCTACCTGCAGTTTCTTCTTCTGTCCGCCAGAAAGCTCAAAAGCACGGACCTTGCGGAATTCTGTCAGCTCAAATAGATCCAAAAGCTCTTCGATTCTTGCACTCACAACCTCACGCGGAACCTCCCAGAGCATCCCGTATATCTTGAGGTTGTTCTCCACTGTGGCAAAGTCGAAGGATTCAGACTGCTGCACCACTCCAATACGCTTCCTTATCTGGATGGACTGTCTGGATGGGTCCATACCAAGCACCTCTATTGTTCCGGATGTTGGCTTTATGAGTGTGGTGAGCATCTTAATGGTGGTGCTCTTTCCAGCTCCATTCTTGCCTAGGAGACCGTAAATTTCCCCTCTTGCAACATCGAATGATATGTCATCCACAGCATTATGTCTGCCGTCGTATGATTTCACAATGTTCCTTGCCTGAATAGCATATTCCTGGGTATGGAGCATCACCCCATATTCGTGATCAAGATTAAAATTCTTCTGGGGAAAATTCACCTCCAGGCAAGTTCAGTGTGATTAGTACGGTTTGAATCAGCAAAATCCATTGCTGGCAGCTTTCAGCATTGTCAGGGGTACTTCAGCGATACAATGAAATAATACCTTTTGATAATCGTCCATATAGATTATGGCAAAGAACGAGATTTCAATGGTGCCCGTATCAGGGTGGAAAAGGCACTTCTGGGGTAAATTTGTCGGATTTGGCCTCCTATTTATAGGGGCAGGATTTTATGTTGCCTGGTCCATTGTCTTCAATACATGGGCCGATGTTGGTCTTACCTCTTTCGTTATACCAATGGTTATTTTTGGCGCTCTGGAGCTTGTTCTCGTTCAGGACAAAATAAAGGAAGAAGATTCGACCGCAACACTGTAATCAGGTGGGATAATTCTCTCCGGAATCTGGAAGAATACGTAATTTTCTGGCATAGTTGCCATCGGAATAAATACATTCTGAGTAGGAGTACCCTTTTCCACCAGCCAGTGTTTCAGGAGGCTCAATGTCGAAATCATCAAGCTTGAGCGCCTCCACATAGCTTTCCGTCAGGCTTCTGGTCCTGAAGAGGAAGATATTGGCACTGTTATAGATTATGGAACGACTTTCATTCGCCATGAAATCAGTCACGTTCTGAGATATACTGATTATGGCAGTCCCGGTGTGCCTTGAATGCCTTACAAGAGAATCCAGAATCTGAGTGTTGGCCCTGCTTTTGAGAAAGAGATGGCATTCATCCAATATGACTATCTTGTTTCCAGATATAACGTCCGTTGTGCTCATTACTGCACTTAATATCCCATGCAGTCTGCTATCCCACGATTCGTCGTTGACTGTGCCCGGTCGCACAACAGCTATGCGGGAAGATTCAGTGGAATTGTGATTATTTTCACATGTCTTGGTAATACTTTCACGCAGGCTATTGACATCTTCCATATCATTGACCTCGATGACTGAACAGTTGGACCTGAAAAATGAGCAGCTGTATTCTTCAAGTGGATCAAAGATGATTATTGACAGATCACTCCTTTGCTCCGTGTATCGTGAGATTATATACTTGGCAAAGAATGACTTTCCTGATCCTGTTTCTCCCAGTATAATCGAATTGTGCGATGGTCCCATGAAAAAATCCAGATAAACAGGTTGTTCGTTAAGATCATCATAACCCAGCCTGATGCCATGTCTTTGTGTATTACCCGCTGACAGAAACGGAAGAATGGATGAGACTGATCTCGTGTTCATCAGGTAATTAATGTGAGGTTCTATGCCAATCGGTATGGAGTTATCTGAAATCCTCCACCCAGCACTTATTGATACAAATTCTAGTCCGATTTTTTTTATGGCATTTTCCACTCTTGAGATGTTTTCCTTAAGAATTGCAGGATGATCCGCAAATATTCTCAGGGTCGCAGTTGCTATTGTGGGACGAATGCCGCTTCTCTCCAGAAGTTCAAGCATATGCTTTCCGTCCTGCACCTGAAGCTTCAGCCTGTTGCCGGAATTTGTGTAACTTGAACCGGCATTTCTCATTTCTGCAGACCTCTCAGCTATGATGCGCTTCAAATATTCCGACGAACGAGCTACTTCCACATTTTTAGATGATACAGTGATGGCAAAATCTATTCCCATTGATCTGAGTACCTCAATATATGAAGACCCTAATTCATAGTTGGAATCCTTCAGTGAAAGATCTGCAAAATATCTTGAAGACTTATTGAAATGCCTGTACCTGCGGATCAGGGAAATCATTTCCATTGAACTTACAGCAACGGAATCAGAGCTCCCGGTATTTCCTGACCGTCTGTAACCTTCCTCAGCCAGTATTTCCTGTAGCTGGACAATACCGGCACCTCTAAGGGTAAAACCCATGGAATCCAGACCACTCCTGATTTTTTCCGTAAGTAAGACTATCTCTTCATCTGATCCGTTTTTAGGTGACCGCTGATCCTGCACAATAGCAAAGTTCCGGATTCTTTGCTGGCCATATCCGAGATATTCCCCATGGTCAGCCATGGATATTGTCAGGAAACTAAGTTTCATATCTGCATCATTAATGATTTTCTCCAGTGAATTATAGATTCTGTACTGCTCGCTGTTCCGCATCTCCAGGATATCTATTCCCTCTATTTCGGTAATGGTGAAAATCGAACTGCCCATAGCGAATGTGCTAATTTCTCCGTGGTCTGTAATCCTTATGGTGGATCGGTTTTCTACAGTCTTCCTTCCCATGGTATATCCCGACCATCCAATCAAAACTTCCAGAATAGTGTGATTGCGGAATTTGAAGATTATGAGGATAACCGGTAACATTACAAACAGTGACACATAGTTTCCTGTAAGCCTGTACAGTAAAAATGAGATCACTGCAAGCATAAAGACCGACAGCAGCCTCCAGATTTCTATGCCCAGCAATGTTGGCCGATAGTTCAGGATATTTGTCGGGATTCGCTGCCTTATCATCCCTGATACCCTTTGCGATATTTCAGTTCCTCATTCTTTACATCCTCAAGGAAGGGTTTCTTATCCATTTTCCCCGCCTTAATTCCTGACACAAGCCTGTAGTCGGCCGCAGGTGCCAGCGCAATTGATGACATTGCCCTTACTGGATTACCTGTGCTGGCTGTATCCATGAATGATGTGGCAACTCCGGCAGTTCTTGATGCTATTCCACCTAGGGTCATGCCCCCAATGAAACTCATCATTGGAGCTGTGGAAAGATTTCTTCCTGAAAACATGAGGTATCCGGGAAGGATAGATGGGAGGAACAGGAATGCAAGATTCAGCACCACATCCGCAGAAAATATTCTTGCAAGCATCAGAGAAAGCATAACAACAAATGGAAAGAATATGAATTCCAGGACAAGTTCCCAGGCCATTTTGGCATATTTAACCCCAATGTCAAGGCAGGCCAGAATTGTTAGCACAGGCATTATGAGTATGAAGAGGATCATCAGGGCCTGACGGAAAGCAAGGATTGCCAGGAGGGATGTGACTGCAATGAAGTATGCCGAAAGAAGAAGGAACCTGGCAATTACTGATACAGTTGAGGATTGGCTACCCGCACCAGCTACGGCGCCTGAGCTGAAAACACTGTAAAAGCTGTACCAGTCCACATTGCCCCTGTCAAAGAGTACTTCAAAGGGCACCTGAAGCCCTGATAGAAGCAGTGACATTATTGCCATGGAACCTGCTGCCACCGTTATGGAAAGAAATATCCTGATGATCTGGTTTCTGTATACCGTACCAGGACCGTTTCCCGATCCGGCTATAAGAAATATGGCTGATAACCCTAGCACAAGGCTGATCATTGCCGGAAAGATGTTTCCGTAAAGGTATGAATACAGGTCCATATACGACCTGTTTCCCATTGCAAAGCCAAGATACGCCATGTTGCCCTGAAGGCCGTATTTTATGGCAAAATTCCAGATCAGATTCAGAAGGGGCGTGTAGATCTGGGTGAGGACCTTCACCGCATAAAGAATTATCTGGATTAGCTCCTGATATCCAATCATCTCATGAACCGGTCACAATGTAGTTTACAACAGCATAGAGAACTCCGCTGATGGCCACAACATAGATGAACGTTCCAATCAGTGCATTCTTGAGCCGTGCTCGGGCTTCAAAGCGACGGTTCTCGTCTGATCCGAAGAAACTTATGGCTATTGGAATCCAGAGAACCGCTATTATGACAGCGGATATGGATATCACCACTTCGTAAAGCCTGTTGACAATGGTGGTCAACTGTGCACTTGTGGCAATTTGTGCTATTAATGTACTAAGAGTATTAAATACCATTCATTAATTAAATGACAAGGTTGTATAAAAAATAATTTGATTTTACCCACTGAATTCTTCGGATTCTTTTTGATGTTTGAATTTATATAATATGGCATTTATTTATGCATAATGTATTGAAGTGCCCACGGTCATGGATGTTTTTAAAATGAAGCAACGGACAGTGGACAATCTAAACTGTTTCAATGGACGGACGATGTCCACGGAACGCTGCCCTCAATCATTACCCGCAATGACTGATCACTGGGAGAAATCCGTGAGTTTTTTCTTGGCCTCAACCAGATTCTGATGCCTGACCACACTTCTGGCTTCTCCCTGCTTGAACCTCTGGATTTCATCTTCGGTCTCAAGTATGAGTCCCGGCACCTCAGTGGGCCTACTGTCCTGGTTGATGGCAACGTATGTCAGGAAACAGGTGGTTGTGAAACTTTTCTCTCCAGTTAGGCCTTCTTCTGAATACACATCGACTTCTATCTCCATTGTGGACCTTGTTACATAATTTATTCTTCCGGTAAGGTGCACTATATCCCCCATGTGTATTGGGGAGAGGAAAAAGAGACTGTCAATGCTACCCGTAACAGTTCTACGGCGAGAGTGCTTTGCCGCAACAATGGCTGCAACATTGTCTATCCATTCAACAAGCCTTCCTCCATAGAGGTCACTGAAAATGTTTGTGTCTGGAGGAAGCACAAGCCTCTGCAATTCTGTGAATGAATCTTTCCAGGATTTTTTTTCCATTACCATCTTGAAT
>JAJZKX010000111.1 GCA_021850745.1 Thermoplasmata archaeon | reverse complement strand
CCAATTATGATTATTATAACAGGCATTGGCCCGGAAAAGGAAGAGCCCTTTATAATCTGCAAAGCCGCCGAAAGTATTATCAAAATAAAAAGGAGGAAAATGAAGGGAATGGACATCTTGAGCATGACTCTCCGGGAGATGCCCCTGAGTTCCAGGGCCCTGTCTGGAGGAACTGGTGTACCCTCCATTTCTTCATTGGCCATCTAGGGCGTTTGACTCCGCAAGGATGTTATTCTTTTCCAGTTCGCCATCTGCCTCTGGAGGTTCTTCTGGTTCCTCTATCAAACCATTCTGGTCGAAATGGCAGAAGTATGTAACACCATGCTCTGTTCTTGCAGGTGGCTCCTCTGCTTTGCAGATGTCTTTCCTGTATGCACAACGGTCATAGAACCTGCAACCTGGGACGACATCAATGGAATTTCCTATCTCTCCCCGTATCTTCAGGTCAATGGACGCCCAGTGGGGATCCGGTATTGGCACTGCATTGATGAGTGCTTTTGTGTAAGGGTGAAGGGGTTTTGAGATTATTTCCTCAGAGGGGCCATATTCAACGAGCTTCCCAAGGTACATGACAGCAAGTTTGTCCGAAACATACCTGGCAGATGCGATATCGTGGGAAATATACATGATGGCCATTCCGAATTCGTCCCTGAGGTTGATGAGCAGGTTCATGATGTTTGCCCTTATGGATACGTCAAGCATTGAAATGGGCTCATCTGCCACAAGGAAATCGGGCCTCAGAACCAGTGCCCTGGCAATTGAGACTCTCTGCCTTTCCCCACCTGAAAGTTCATGCGGGAACCTGTTGAGGTAGTTAACTGCTGGCTTCAGGTTAGCCGTTTCCAAGGCTGCGCTTACCTTTTCTACCACTTCGTCATAAGTCTTGTATGCCTTGTTTGCATATATGGGCTCTGCAACGATATCCAGGATGGTCATCTTAGGGTTCAGCGAATCATATGGGTCCTGGAAAATGAGCTGGGCCTTCCTCCTGAAGTGCCTGAAATGCGGTGTGCTTTCCCGAATATGGTGAAGCGCTATCTCTGCTAACCCGTCAGAATTGCCGCCAAGTTGATCTCCCTGAGTGTGCCTGCCGCCACCCTTTTCATCGATTTCCATAAAGTCCTGTGCGTTGGGATAGAAAACCAGGGACCCGCTTGTTGGTTTGTGGGAAAGCAGGAAGGTCCTTCCCAAAGTTGTCTTGCCGGATCCGCTTTCCCCAACCACGCCAATTATTTCGCCCCTATTTAGGTTCAGGTCGATCTTGTCAACTGCCCTGACTATCTTTTCCCCGCTTCTGGAGAATAGCCCTGCCAGCTGGCTGCTGGTGTGGGTAAAGTATTTTGTAAGCTTGTCTCCTTTTATCAGTAGCTCATTGCTGCGTGGTTTGGAGAAGAAGCTGTCGCTTCCCGTCTCGTCCACATTGACCTTCAGGCCCTCCGATTTGGAATAGAAGTCCTTGGCAAAATGGCAGAGGCTCATATGGCCCGACCCAAGCTCCACAAATGGCGGCTTCTCCCTGTGGCATACATCATCGGCAATGGAACACCTATCAGCAAAGTAGCAACCATCGTGCAGCTTAAGCATGTCCGGGACAGAACCTGGTATGCCTGTTACCATCTTCCTGGTGTTCTTTATGGATGGGTAGCTTTCAATGAGGGCTTTCGAGTATGGGTTTCCCTGGTGAAGGTATATGTCTTCAGGAGTGCCGATTTCCATAAGCCTTCCGGCATACAGCACCGCGACCCTGTCAGCCAGCTGGGAAACAACCCCAACATCATGGGAAATTATAACCATTGATCTTATCTTTCCCGATTCCCTGAGTTCCTTCAATTCACGTATGATCTTGGCCTGGGTGATGACGTCAAGGCCCGTGGTTGGTTCATCCGCAATTACAAGGACAGGATCCAGGGCAAGGGCCATGGTTATGACTGCTCGCTGCTTCATTCCTCCACTGAGTTCATGTGGGAAGGAATCCAGGAACTTTGTGTTGAAACCTGCAACCCTGCTGGTCTCCATTATCCTGTTGTCGATCTCCTGCACCGAAAGGTCAGTGTGTATCTGGAATACTTCCCTAAGCTGTTTCCTCACCGAATAAACCGGGTTCAGTGAGTTCATAGCGCCCTGGAAGACCATGGAGATTTCCTTCCATCTCATTGTGGCCAGCCTCTGGTCAAGGAGCATCCTCCTCTTCCTGGACAGTTTGAAGTAAGCCCTTCCCGAATTTTCTGAGTCCGTTACCACTTCTCCCCTGAACTTTACGCTGCCTGCAACGTTTGCATTATCTGGTAGAAGGGACATGAGGCTAAGTGCAAGTGTTGACTTTCCCGATCCGCTTTCGCCTATGATCCCGAGGATCTCTCCCTCCCTGATCTCGAAGCTTACGTCATTCAGTGCATTCACGTTTCCGTCTGCGGTTGCAAAGGAAACTGAGAGGCCGTTGGCCTCCACAAGGGTTTGTCCGGTATTTCTGTTGAATCTGTCTGTCATTTGAATTACCTCCTTCTCAACCTCGGGTTTGCCACTTCATCCATTCCCCTGGACACGAAGATAAAGGCGAATATGAACATGGTCAGCGCTATGGACGGTGGCAGGACCCACCATGGAGCCCTTACGGCTAGGAAGAAGTTCCCAAGCATTGGCGAGAGCATTCCCCCCCATGTTGCGGCGGTCAGCGGCGCTATTCCAAGGAATTGCAGTGTCGAGACTCCAGCTATAGCCCCACTTATGGAAATTGCAAGCAGGTAAAGCAGTAGCGGGAGGATGTTGGGTAGGACATGCCGTCTAAGTATGGATGGGGTTCTTGCTCCTGAGAGTTTTGCAGCTTCCACGAAGGCCCTTGATTTAATCTGACGTACCAGGCCTATGAGGGTGAACGTTGTGAAAGGCCATGATATTACAGTTACGATGAATATCAGGGTCAGGTATCCGGATCCCAGCACTGATGCCAGTGCAATCAGAAGGGCCAGTCCGGGTATCAGGAATATTGTCAGGGATAGCGTCTCAAAGAAGCTGCCGATTACTCCGCCCATATATCCCACAATCATGGCTATGAACAAACCTATGACCAGGACCGCAAACCCGATTGAGAGCCCAATTTCCCAGTCTATGCCGAAACTCTGGATGAACTGGCTGAAAACATTCTGCCCGTCAATGTTTGTCCCAAAGAGGAATATATTGCCGGTGGGAGTGCTCAGCGTTGGAGGAATGGGGTTTAGGTCGTGGGCCGTTGCATCATATGCGTACATGTAACCGGACTGTGATATGACACCAATCTCCTCCCTGCCGGTACTTGAGTCATAGAACAGCAGCGGGTGAGTTATGTTGCCCTTATGTGATAGGGTAGCGGACCATGTGTAGGGATAACCTGATATCGGAGTCTGCATGGATATGAGGAATCCTTGGTTTGTGCCGAAGATGTATGTTGCGGCTGACTTGTCATATATAGGCCTGACATCGTATGAACCATGCCCTGATATGAGGCTGAATTCTGATGTCGCGAGGGTACCGTTGGAGCTTTGGCTGGTAAGAAACGCATGATTGGCTGTTTCGGTAACAAAGGTGGATGGGAAACCTGAGCTGCCTTGAGAACTGTCAAGGTAAAGGATGGGTTGTGTAGTGCTGAGAACCTTATATGCAGTTCCATTGGACAGGTATACTCCATACACATTATTGTTTGCAGTTGCTACAAATGCTGAATTGTAAGAGCTCTGCTGGTATTGGTACTTCGAGGGGATGAAGGGTGCATTCAAAGTGACAGGGGATGCAAAGGTCCTGTTCCATAACATTGAGCCCGAAGATGCAGAATACTCCCTTGTCTGGTTTCCCACGGACAGGATTACAGAAGCGCCGTTATCGCTCGTGAAATATGAGCCATAAAAGCTCATTTTGCTGGGCTTGATGGCCTGTGACAACTGGGTGCTCCATATCTTGTGCAGCGTCGGATAAATGCCAAATTCATTCAGGTAGTAGCCTGTGGCATTATGGGTTTCTGTGAACAGCTTGGCAATCGTGCCAAGGCCGGCAGCCACTGAAGGGACCCCATAAAATGGAGTTGTGCCTGGCTGCAGCTGTGAGATCGGCTGAGTATTGCTTATAGGGGTGTAAACCAGTGTTCCGTTTTCAGGAAGGGACTGGTTCGAACTCAGCTGTGGTGAGCCGTAGCCTACCTGTCCCCCAGTCCAAGTTATCTCAGAGAAGCTCAGAGTTCCATTGGTAGTGCCCCAAAGCAGGAAGTTCTGAAGCACCAGCGCCCCTCTTGCCCCAAACAGAGTATTGTAATTGGAAAAGGATACTATGGTCGGATCCAGGAGGGCATTTGAAGAGTTCACAGGGACCGTTGCCAGCAGAGTGGTCGAATTTATCGGTGTTGATGATGACCCACCCAGCCCAGCAGCATATATCTTTCCATTTGTTGTAGCAAAGGAAACTATGTAACTTCCTGTTGTTACGCTGGATGATGCACTCATTGGCAGGAATTGCGAAGCTGACAGGTCGGAAGTCAGGTTAACTTCAAATCTCATATTCGCAGCATGTGTATCCACCGTTGGTGCGACGTAAGAATAGGGTTGGGGCGCAATTATTGGTGAAATAAGCGCAATTACCCCGAATATTATGAGAATGTAAAGGCCAGCTTTTCCGTAGTTCGATTTATGGTATATCTTGAACTGCTTCTTGAACCGGTTGATGGCATCACTTCTTCTCTGGGACTTTATCTTTTCAAACGTCTGTGGTTCTTTGTTTTCTTCATTTTCAGTCAAAATTTATTCACCTAAACCTTTACTCTTGGGTCCAACCATGAGTGGATGAAGTCCACTATTAGGTACGCAAATATCGTAACCAGGGAGAACAGGAAAGTGGCTGCTTCTGAGAGGGGATAATTTTCTGAAAGCGTTGCATTGTACAGCTCCAGGCCTATGCCCGGGTAACTGAATATAACATCCACGATTAATGCACCGCTGGCAACCAGAGCAAATTCCAGAGCCATCCTGGTGGATATGGGAATCATGGCATTTCTTGCGGCATGCTTTCTTAGAATGCTCTTCTCAGGGACGCCTTTAGCCCTTGCTGTATTGATGAAATCTTCCCCTAGTATTGAGACCATGGTAGCCCTCATTGTTATGAGATGGCCAGTGGCACCTACTATGGCAAGTGAGATTAGCGGAAGCGACAGGTCCCACAATATTGTGGTTATGGGGTCATTCCACTTGAATCCGGACGATATTGGGAAGAACGAACTGAAAGCCACTAAGTAGAGATACAGGACTATGCCCAGAACAAAGTAGGGGATGGAGCTGAGCACTAGGCTTGATGTCAATATAACGGACTCGGACTTCTTGTTCCTGAGCCTTGTTGTGGTGATTCCCAATGGAATCCCAATGATCCATCCTAGTATGGTCGCAGTGCCGATAAGGGCAAGGGTGTATGGCAGGGCCTGTGCAAGCTCTGCACTTATGCTTGACCCATTGTAGTAGTCATAGCCAAAATTAGCAGTAAACATGTCCTTGAAATATATTACAAAGCCTGTAAAGGACCATTTTCCGCCATTAAGACCAAGTGATGCAAGCAGTGCTTTCTTCTGGGCAGCGGTTGCCCTGGCGCCGAGAGAGTGGAGAAATAGATCGGCAGGGTTTCCGGGCATCAGCCGGTATACGACAAATATGATGATTACTGTGAGAATTATAAGGATTGCAGCTTGAAGGATCTTTCTTGTGATCAGGTATACATTCATATGATTCTACCTCGCGAAAATAAATGGAAAAATAAAAAATTTATTGGGGAATAATAGATTTTTATGCTTTTCCCCTTCTGGACAGCACGACAGCAACTCCGATGATGACCACTGCAGCTGCAACAACTCCAATCACAACATATGTGTAATTGAATGGGGCAGCTGGCGGTGCAACATGGTGGATTGAAGCTGCAGAGTAAACCATCATCGAGCTCAGTGGAGCCAGGCTCGTTGAGTTGTCACCCATTACAGTTATTACCCACATATCAGCCGGAACCAGAGAACTGGACTGGTATGCCTGTTTCTGGAATGATGGGCTTGATGCGTTGCTGTAGGTGTACAGGTACGGATAGAAGGTAGCAGATGCCTTGCCCTGGGAATCTGTCTTTAAGGTAAGGCCAGGTATGTATACACTTCCAAATCCGCTGTTGGGGTTAGGTGCAAGCACGTCGGTTCCATTTGAGTTAACAAAGTAACCTCTGTTTGCTCCAAGTGCATTCTGTGCCAGGAACTCAACCTCATAGCCAGCTATCGGCTTACCGGATGTCGCATTTGTGACAGTTGCGGTAAAGGTGATGCTGCCGTTGAAGTTCATGTCAGTTGAACTGCTTGTTACTGTTATCTTAACAGCTGGTGCGCCGTTGGAGATTTCCACTGGCAGTTCAATTGGCTGCTGCGTTCCAAAGCCATCGTTTGCATTGTTAGCTGTAGTCCATTCTGCTGGAAGCATGTATCCTGGTGCCCCTGTTACAGTGGCTCCAGA
>JAJZKX010000110.1 GCA_021850745.1 Thermoplasmata archaeon | reverse complement strand
GTGCCAAGGCCTAGAACCATGCCATCTTTAACAAGCTTTAATGCCTCCTCTGCAGCAGATCTTTTCAGGTTATCTCCATTGGACACCATAAACTGTAAACTTTTGAGTGTTTAAGATAATTGGCAATTTTAAAGCATCTCCACCTGAAAAGGTTCGAAAATGTAAATACTGATTTTGTATTGGAACTGCAATGAATGAAAAATCCTGGAAAGAATCCTATACAGAACTTCAGAGGCTAGTACTGCCTCCGGACACAAATATCTTCAATGATCTTTACGGAGGAAGGCTTGTAGAATGGATTGACAACGTCGCTGCCATTGTTGCAACAAAGCATTCCAGACGAAGAAATGTTACTGGGAGCATTGACAGCTTGTTCTTCCTGTCGCCCATAAATCTAGGGGATATAGTCCACATGACTGGAAGGATAAATTATGTTCACAAATCAACCATGGAAATACAGGTCGATGTTTATTCAGAGGAAGGCCTAACAGGCGAGAAGAATTTCACAACAACCTGTATGCTCACTTATGTTGCCATCACTCAGGATGGCAGGCCCACTGAGGTTCCGGGCCTTGTGCTTGAGAATGAAGACGACAAAGAGAGATTCCAGCAGGGAGAGACCCGGCGGCAAGTCAGGATGAAGAATTTGGGCGACATCAAGGCACGACAGCCCAAGAGCATATAATTTATACATGAATTACATTCTTTTTATTAATGGAATTTAGTGCAATTATTAACTTAATTACACAAAGTGCACAAGTGACCGTTTCAGTTCAGATTCAGGGAATTCTTAACAGGGTTTACGAAGTGGTAGCATCAGTGTCAGCTGTCATCATTGCCATTCTATGGATCCCCATTGCCATGGGGTTCTTCGGCGCAGACGAAAATCGACGTTACGAAGCTAGGATAAGGATGAAAAATGCTTTGATTGGAACATTCATCTACGTTGTAGCGGTCAGCGGGCTTCTTTACACGCTGGTGAAATACCTTATCACCGGGTAAGACTGGGTTAAAATGCAGTTTCTGCCTATTCTCCTTTCAATACTGCAATTTATAGATCAACTTTACAAATCGCTCATTGGAGTACTTTGGTACGCATGCATATATTATGGTTTAAACCCGCATTATACATTTCTGCTGACGTTCCTGGGAAACCCGGAATTCATTTCTCTTACGAATAGTCTTTACACTGGATTCTTCTTTCAATTCAGCGTACTCATATTGCTATTCGCATCCCTGGGGGCTCTTATCATCAATCTATATTCTAATCCAAGCTCCGGATACATATTCCTCTTTAAGTGGATAGTAGCCGTTTTAGTTGGTGCAGTATCAGTTTTTGTAATTACATGGCTGTTATCACTTGTAGGGTCCTTATATGGTGCTATTTTTAATTCAACAAGTTTCAGCTGGTATAATTTCCTGAATTTTTCTTCGTACCCCACATTGGGCCGAGTGCCAAACACCCAATCTGGTTCCCTTGGCATCCTCATTGAGATATTTGCATTAACTGGGTATTTTGTTTCTGTTTCCAGCCTGTTGGCAATCCTCATGATCCGACAGGCTTTGATGCTGTTCGCAATTGTACTTGTGCCATTTGCCACAATTCTTGGTTCAACATCCAAAGGAAGGAGATTTTCAAGCATCGTCTGGGAGATCATCATTGAGATGTCAGTTTACCCATTCTTTGTTCTGCTTTCTCTATATTTGGCGCACATATTTGCCTGGGATGTCCCGCTGCAACTGGCATTCCTGTTCCTTCCCACAATAATTCCCGGCTATCTCCTTGCAACAGGCAACGGCTTTCTCAGCGCCCCGATTTTTGGTTTCCTAGGAGGACTTTCACTGTCAGGTGCTGCTAGCAGGGGGTTGGAAGCTGCAAACATAGCAACTATGCCATTCCGTGGCGGGAGCATTGGAGGATCTGTTCGAGATGCTGCAATGCTTCCTCTGAGGGAAAAGCACTTCATTAATGAAGTGCCAAGAAACAATGTCTCAAAGAGTGAAATGCCATGGAAAGAACTTCTCAACGAGGAGCTCAAGTACAGAAGAGAGAGATTAGATTGATAAAGCACCGCCTGCCAGTTAACGTATACCAGTACAAACCAACAATTGCAGGTTTACCTATTGGAGATTTGCTGGTGGTGCTTATCATTCTGTGCGCCTCTATTCTTGCGTCGAAACTAAGCATTATTGCCTCAGTAAGCATTTTGCCTGCATCTCTGATTTTCTTCATACTATACGCCAGGAAAGGGGAAACTCCTGCCAATTTCTGGCGTAAAACAGTGAACAAGCATCAGGAAACCCCCGTAGAGGCGGAATTTAATGAGTTTAATGGACACCTGGTTGTTACTGTAAACTCTGAGGTATCTGTTTACTTTAGTATTACGGCAATGGATCTCCTATCGATGCGAGAAGCTTCTCAGAGTGACATTATTAAGAGTGTTGCAGAAGCTTTAGACAAGGTGCAATCAAGTATTGACTTTTTGTCGATGCATGAAGAGGAACTTAGTGATTTCAGCCCTCTTCAGCGTATCTCCTTTCAGTCTTTTATTAGAATAGCGATGAAGATAGATGGACGTGCCCCCGGAGTTACTTCAGAAAAATTATTGGAATCTGCTGATGAATTTGTCCAACTTTTAGGCAATGCAGGACACAGACTAACAGAAATCAACAATAAAGAAGAATTGAGAAGGGTTTTGCTGAAAACAGCAGGAGTCTCCTCACGGCTTGAAGTAGCTAAATCCGGTATGAGGGTGGACGGGTTAAGACTAAAACAAGAATTTTCCCAATTTGCTAATTTTGCGAAGACGGATCGGTATGTCTCTGAAATTGCAATCAAGAATGCAAATTACTTTTCAGGCCCTTATTATCTGGCTCTTCTGGAGAGCATGAGGCTTCCTTTTGACATAATTATTTCGTTGAGGAAGATTCCGGCTGCTAACAAACTGAAGTACATTAACAGGCTTCTAGCGGAACGGAAGGCCGAGTATCGGTTTACACGGGGGTTGTCTAAGGAAACTGAGTTCTTAAAGCAACAGATCACAGATCTTCAAATCATGGCCGGAAAAGTGGAGAAATCCCGGAATCAAATTTTAGATCTTTCCTTTACCATAAGGGTCTTTTCCGACCATCCTGCAATCCTAAACGCGAGGATGCAACGGGTAGATACAGCATTGGAAATGCTTGGTTTCCAGACCTCCAGGGAAAATGCACACATTATTCGCAAATTAAGGAACTTCTCATTGACTCCGTCTAAGCCAAAATATCTGATGGATTCAGAAAGCATAGCAGGATTACTCCCGGTTTACAGAGAAGAACCTTGTGACACAAATGGCATAATTATCGGCATAGATGACATAAGCGAAAATGCAGTCTGGTATAATCCCTTCTCCCAGAATTCATATAATTCCCTGGTCATCGGTGAAACTGGCTCCGGTAAATCGTATTTTACCAAGATGTTTCTTAGGAGGGCCCTTGACTTTAAAATCGCACATAAGGCCATTATTTTCGACCCCCTGAATGAATATGATTGCGGGTCTTTCAACCAGAGTTGCGCAGAATTCACCATTGGATCATATCTAAAAAGTGGCAAGGAACACTTAACTGTGGATGAAACAGGAAACAAGATTACCAATGAGGCTTCAGTAAAGATCATAAAACCAAGATATGAGGAAATTGACAGTGATGTGGAAGTCAGTGATTTTCTGCTCACTGTTAATCGGGAAATGTCAAAGAATAAGGACAGTAATGTTCTCATTATAATAGATGAGAGCCACATCATGCTAAGGAACCCCTCAAACGCAAAGTTGCTCGGGACAATGGTCAGGCATTCCAGGCACTTTAGGACCTCAATAATGAATATCTCCCAGAATACCGACGATTTCCTCAGCCGAAACTCTTCAAATATCGCTTACAACAGCAATAGGCTCTTTATTTTCAGAAATAGGAATATTAATGAATCACACAAGAAAGTACTGAAGATAGATGGATTCGACATACCAAAACCTGAGAACCTTGCTGGCGGAAATCGCCACCCTTATTCAGAATGCATAGTCTCAGATGGAACTTACTGTAAGACCTTGAGGATTATAACAAGCGAAGAAGAAGATAAATTGCTGAAAAAATCAACTTGAGGCCGAGTCTTCTTTCTTTATGAGTTCCTGCACGAGCCAAAGCTCCAGAAGCCCGAAAACGACGAGTACGATAGTGAATGAATACAGGCCTATATCTGTCCAGGTTCCGAACAGGACTGACCAGATAACGTAAAAAGCCACACCTATAACGAGGAGCCCGAAACCCATGAACCTTTCCCAGAAATGCCTCCTCCAGAGCGAAGGTTTGGCCTTTGTTTCATTTAGTGTCGCCATATTACAATTGAGCCTAATTATCCAGATGTATTTCAGTATATCGCTACATTGCAATTGGACCTTGCAAATTGAGCAATTGTGGTTTATAATTTTGAAATACGCCATTTAATGGGACATTCGAAATACTCATTTTTATCGGGAGTGAGTTCTCCTCATTCTATGCAGGATTTTATATGAATAGCACATTAAGGTTGATGAATTCCACTTCCGGGAGCGCCATTGAAGTACAAAACCTTGTAAAATCGTACGACGGAAAGAGGAATGCAGTTGACGATATAACATTCTCCGTCAGGAAGGGCGAGATTTATGGGCTTCTGGGAAAGAACGGAGCTGGAAAAAGCACCACTATTAAGATTCTTACCACCCTTATTGATCCAACTTCGGGCAACGTGAATGTACTAGGATATGATCCCCTGAAACATCCGTTGCAGATCAAGAAAAGGATTGGGGTAGTACAGCAGGCTGAGTCCTTTGATTTCACAACCGTTGAAAACAACCTCAAGGTATATGCCACGCTCTGGGAAATGCCAAGGGAGGAAGCTAAGGCAAGGGCAGAGGAACTCCTCGAGCTTTTTGAACTGACTGATGTAAGGAAGACCAGGGCCTTCGAACTATCTGGCGGGCAGAAGAAGAAGCTCCAGGTGGCAAGGGAACTTATGCATGATATGGATGTCCTTTTCCTGGATGAACCAACTGTTGGAATGGACCCAATAATGAGAAGGAGGATCCTCGACAATATCAGAAAAAGGGCCGCAGGGGGGATGACAGTCCTTTTCACGACCCATTTCCTTGAGGAAGCCGATTACATTTGTGACCGGATCGCCATCATGGCCAACGGAAAAATACGAGTGGAGGGCACCTCATTTGAACTCAAGTCAAAATATGGCGGCCTTAGAACCTTGGAAATAACAACTCCCGATACAATTATGGAACCTGAAATTTTGAAATTGAAAAGCGAATTGGTCGACTCTGGTTTGGCACAGGATGTAATGCTGGAGGGCAAGACACTGAAAATTGTGGGCAAAGGGATCACTAAAGTGCTGGAGGAAATTCTACGGCTTGCCAGGAACTACATCAAGAGCATCGAAAGCATAAATCTAAGAGATGCAACCCTTGATGATGTGTTTATAGAGGTGGTGAACAACCAATGAGAATACCCGCCTCAATCAGGCTTACTTACAGAAATATCATGGTTAACATGGATACTGGAACCATGGTTTTCATGCTTGGTTTGCCAGCTCTGTACCTTCTGGTAATGGGCTCCATGTTCCAGACCCTGATAAGTGGAGTAAGCCTCAACGGCGAAACCATATCGTACACCCATTTCCTTGGGCCGGGGATTGTCGCCATGCAGACCCTTACTGCAGGCAATATTGGAGGAAGCATGCTTTGGAGTGACAGGAGATGGGGGATGTTTGAACAGCTCCTGGTTGGCCCATTCAAGAGAACAGATTATCTGCTTGGAATAATGTTTGTCGCCATTATCTTCACCCTTGGTGGAAGCTTTGTTATGCTGGTGCTTTCTGAAGCGGTTTCGGGAGGATTTATCCTCAATGCAGTTTCCATTACACTTACTGTGTTGGCGCTGGTTATTGGCACCATACTTTTCTCTGCACTGTTCCTGATAATTTCTACTCTTGCCAAGACAATGCAGGCTTACAACACCATAACCATAGTTCTCTTCTTTGTACTGGATTTCGCAAGTTCTATTTTCTATACCATCACGCCCCAGACACCCCTCCCTGTTAGACTGATGGCTTTAGGGAATCCGCTAACCTATGTCATAGATGTGGTACGAAATTCCTTGGTCTACGCCCCCACTATTTCCACCCTATATGACCTTGCCATCATTTCTGTGATAACCGCGATACTCTTTGCCATAGCAAGGCAACTTTACCAACGCATAAAAATGGGGATTTGATTCCACAAAATTCTATTTTTCTTGACATTTGGCGTCAAAATATTTATGTTTATCGGGGTGATTAGGAAGAGCCCATGCATGATCCCGCCAGCAAGTATTTCAATTGTACTGATAGAGAGCGTGCCATATTTGAGGCCGGCATAAAACTGGGTACTATTTACCACCAGTATGTTGGTGCCCCCCTAAACCTTAGTAATGCGGAATA
>JAJZKX010000109.1 GCA_021850745.1 Thermoplasmata archaeon | reverse complement strand
ATAACAACAGGGAAAATCTACAGGGAAGTAATTGAAAGAGAGAGAAAGGGTGAGTATCTTGGAAGCACAGTGCAGATAATACCGCACATAACAAATGAAATCAAGAGAAGAATAAGGCAGATCTCCCAGAATTCCAGTACGGATGTCGTAATGATAGAGGTTGGCGGAACCGTTGGTGACATAGAGAGCATGCCTTTCCTGGAAGCTCTGAGAGAACTTAACAAGGAGAAAGACACTGAAAGCATGGTTTTCTGCCATGTGACTCTGGTTCCGGAGATTGGGATGAGCCTTGAGCAGAAGACTAAACCCACGCAGCACAGTGTTAAGGCTCTTAGGGAGATAGGAATACAGCCTGATGTAATATTCTGCAGGTCAAAGAAGAAGCTCTCCCTTGATTCAGTGAAGCGGATATCTCTCTTTACTGACGTACCGGAGGAAGGAATAGTGAGTGTGACCGATGTTCCCAATGTCTATCTTGTGCCGGACCTCCTGAGGCAGCAGAAAATAGATACATTCATAATCTCCAAACTGGGGCTTAAGACCGGTGAATTCAGAGATCAGTGGGTTGAATACAAGGAGAATCTCCTGCATCCCCGGCATATTGTAAAAATAGCCCTGGTCGGAAAATACGTGGAACTACAGGATGCATACATAAGCCATAAAGAGGCATTTTCACACGTGACCGGAAATACTGGCATTGAGGTTGAAATCAAGTGGATAAACTCAGATTCACTGATCCAGAACCAGACCCTGCTTGAGGATGTTGACGGAATAATAGTCCCAGGAGGTTTCGGTTACAGAGGTTTCGAAGGGAAGATCCAGGCGGCAAGATATGCAAGGGAGAATTCCATCCCATATCTGGGGATTTGCCTTGGATTTCAGGTAGCTGTAGTAGAGTATGCCAGAAATGTCCTCGGTCTGAAGAATGCCAGCAGCACTGAATTTGATCCTAATACGCCATATCCTGTTGTGGACCTTCTTCCGGAACAGTATGGAGTAACGGAAAAGGGTGGGACTATGAGGCTTGGTTCAAAGAGGGTATTACTGCGTGATGGAACCAGGGCCTCCTCTATATATGGGAGCAGTGAGATATTTGAAAGGCACAGACACAGGTATGAGGTCAACCCTGAATACATAGACAGGTTTGAAAAATCCGGACTAATCTTCTCTGGAACAGACGAGGACAGGGTGAGAATGGAGATTGCGGAAATACAGTCGAGCCCCGGGATGATTGCCGTTCAGTATCACAGCGAATTTCTATCCCGCCCACTGAGGCCATCAAGAACACATGAATTTCTCGTGAAGTCAGCCCTGCACCATAAGGAAAGAGTCCTTGAGGAACCGGTGAGGTAGACAGGTTCACCATATGGAAATCAAGATGTCTCTGGAGCAATACCGGAAAATTCTATGGACGCAGGTAAGAGAAGCGTATGGCATAGCTTCAGATGCCAGATCACTGGGAAGGGATGTGACAGACCACGTAGAGATGCCGCTAGCCTCAGATATGGCAGACAGAATTGAAGAGCTGATCGGGATCAGGGGCATAGCCTCTGACATTCGTGATCTCTCCCAAAAAATGAGTAGAGAGGAGATATCCATAGAGATATCCAGGAAAGTTGCCGGAATGTATATATCCCAGGGTAAAAAGATTGCAGTTGAGAAGGCGGTTCGTGTTGGACTTGCCATTCTGACGGAAGGGATACTTGTAGCTCCTCTTGAGGGAATAGCCAGTGTCGATATTGGGAATAACAGGGACGGCTCAGATTATGTCTCAATCGCTTACTCCGGGCCAATAAGGGGGGCGGGAGGAACAGCCCAGGCCCTGAGCGTATTGATTTCAGACATTGTGAGGAGAGACCTGGGGATTGGTTCATACATAGCCACAGACGATGAAATTGAACGATATATTGAAGAAATCCAGAGCTACAACAGACTCAAGCACCTCCAGTACCTTCCATCACCGGATGAGATCAGAATGGTTGTCCGCAACCTTCCGGTGTGTATTGACGGGGAAGGAAGCGAGGAGGAAGAGGTATCCGGTCATCGTGATATGGAAAGAGTATCAACCAACAGAATAAGGGGGGGAATGTGCCTTGTTCTCTGCGAAGGACTCTTACAGAAATCGAAGAAGATCCTCAAGCACACATCCAAACTAGGAATATCCGAATGGAATTTCCTCTCCGGAAGCGGGGGGGCTGAGAAATCAGAAGCGAGCAAGGTCGATAAATCTGAGAAATTCCTGAATGATCTTGTGGCAGGCCGGCCGGTATTCGGACATCCCAATCGGCCTGGCGGTTTCAGGCTCAGGTATGGTAGATCGAGGCTTACAGGACTTGCGGCAGCGGGAATCCACCCCGCAACTATGGTAATAGCTGATGAATTCATAGCTACCGGGGCCCAGATTAAAGTAGAATTGCCCGGTAAGGCAGCAGCTGTCACGCCATGCGACGGGATCGACGGGCCAATGGTAATATTAGATGACGGGTCCCATGTAAGGGTGGATACCGAGGAACTTGCCCGATCTCTTACCGGTAGGGTCAAAAAAATTACCGATATGGGGGAGATTCTCATAGCATATGGGGACTTTCTTGAAAACAACCACAAACTGGTCCCCGGGTCTTTCAACAGGGACTGGTGGTCATTGCTTGCCAGAAAAGCAGGAGTCCCGGAGGAAGTTATTTCTAAGGTCCCGGACCAGCACTCAGCAATATCCATTTCGAGAAAATACGGAGTTGCTCTTCACCCCAGATATGATTATTTCTGGCATGATCTCACACCGGAGGACATAGACAATCTCTCAGAACAGATAAGCAGGTCTGTATTTTCCGATCCGATACTGTCCATACCTGCAGGGGCGTCAGACCTGATCATAAGGCTTGGAATACCTTTCCAGCATAAAGGGGACACCCTGTACCTGGAGGAATATGCACCACTGCTTGCCTGCCTCGGTCTGGAAATTGAAGGAAAAATGATAGTTAGAAGCAGGCAGGATTCCACAATAAAAGAGACGGATCCGGTTTCCTACGTTTCATCGATTTCAGGACTTTACATTATCCCCAGGTCACCTACTAGGGTGGGAGCCAGGCTAGGCAGGCCTGAGAAGGCGGGAGACAGGAAGATGAAACCAAAGGTGCATGTTCTCTTTCCTGTTGAGAGCTACGGTTCAACCAGGAGATCTCTCATTAGTGCCGGGTCCGGGAATAACAGCGCAATCGAAATAGAACTCGAAGTAAGGACATGCACTAAATGCCAGACCGAATCACCCCAGCCTCTCTGTCCCAGATGTGGCCTTACAACACAATCCACCGGGAACATACGGAAGATAAAGGTTGATCTGGGTTCGCTTATATCAAGGTGTGAGGAAAGAATTGGCAAAAACATACCCGAAAGGCTGGAGATAAAAGGTGTCAAAAAACTTATGTCCAGTACCAAGGCAGCCGAACCGATAGAAAAGGGTATTCTAAGGGCAATGATGGACATCTCCATAAACAAGGACGGAACCTGCAGGTACGATATGTCCGATATTCCTATAACGCATTTTGAGGCAGATGAACTGATGGTTGATCCAGCAAAAATAGGGGAACTCGGTTACAGTTCAGACGGAATGAATGAGATTTTTCCGCAGGACATAATAATCCCCTATCGATCCGCAGAATATCTCCTGAAAGTGGCAAGATTCGTGGACGAACTACTGGTCACCTATTACGGAATGTCTCCGTTTTACATGTGTGAGACCCCTGAGGATCTTGTTGGGCAGCTTGTCATTGGACTCGCCCCCCATACATCCGGAGGGATCGTGGGGCGAATCATAGGATTCAGCAATGTTAGCGGATGCTATGCACATCCATTTTTCCATGCCGCAAAGAGAAGAAACTGCGACGGGGATGAGGACAGCATAATGTTGCTTATGGATGGGTTCCTCAATTTTTCCAAGAAATTCCTGCCTTCCACAAGAGGCGGCCTGATGGATGCTCCGCTGGTCCTGACTGTTCAATTGAATCCAGAAGAGGTGGACAAGGAGGCAATGAATGTGGATACATTATGGGAGTATCCGCTGGAATTCTATGAAAAGGCCGCATCCGGGGCCTCACCTGTAGACCTCGAAGGACTCATGAAGACCATGGGAAACATATATGCAACCACGGGAAGCATCATGGGAACAGGATTCTCCACACAGTGTTCAAGCATATCCGCCGGGGTGACCACGTGTTCATACAAGACAATAGACAGTATGGAGGAGAAGATCGAGCGGCAGCTGTCACTGGCCAGGATGATCAGGGCGGTTGACGAGGATGATGTAGCATCCAGAGTCCTTAATTCTCATTTTCTACCAGACATGTACGGTAATTTCAGAAAATTCTTTTCACAGGAGTTCAGATGCACAAGGTGTAATACAAAATACCGGAGGGTCCCACTTTCCGGAAGGTGCCTGAAGTGCAATAACAAAAGCCTTACACTCACCATACACAGGGGCAGCATCATAAAGTACATGAATGAAACCGTGAAAATTTCAGAGGAATTTGACATTCCATGGTACCTGAAGATCAGGATTGATAACCTCGTGAATACAATCAAGGGAACATTTAACACAACTGAACCCGTAAAGGAAGAGGAGTTGAATTATTATATGGAGATGGTGAATTGATAGGTTCCCTTTTTGTGACGGGCCCAGCGGGAACAGGAAAGTCAACATTCTGCGGTGCACTGAAAGAATGGCTCATCACCAATGAATATGATGCGGCTGTGGTTAACCTGGACCCAGGTTCGGAATATATACCATATGAGGCCGAGGTTGATATAAGGGAGACAATCTCACTGTCCCAGATTATGTCAGAATACAACCTGGGCCCCAACGGTGCACAGGTGGTTGCATCAGATCTGCTGATAGAAAACATAGATCCTATAAAGGAACACATCAGAGAACTTGATGACTACTATGTCATATTCGACACCCCGGGACAGATTGAACTGTTTTCATACAGGCCCGGGTCACCCATGCTTGTGGACAGCCTGA
The DNA here is from genome assembly GCA_021850745.1 of Thermoplasmata archaeon. Next base: position 1,483 of record JAJZKX010000109.1, on the reverse strand, counting down.
GCGGGGACAAGGGAATGCTGGCGTTCATTTCCGATGCTGTCTTATCGGTTTCTCCATCGGGTTACATATCCCAGAAGCTTCTCTACGGTTCCATAATGTCGAGGTTCTTCAGGCCCATAATATATGCACTGAATAAATCTGATCTTGTTACCACAGAGGACCTTGAACGTATCGCTGCATGGGAGGAGAACCCTGATATACTTGCTGACGCACTTATGGAAGAAAAAACACAGATGCTCAAGGATTTTTACAGGTCCGTGCTGACATCATTCAATGAGACCCAGATGATTTCAAAGGCAATACCTGTCTCCGCCAGGGATTTCACTGGACTGGAGGAAGTCTACAGCCAGATGTCCATATTCTTTACTGGTGGTTCGGACACAGATACAATGTACAGGGATGATTAATATTCTGTAAAAATTAAAAAAACGATCTCATAGTTCTTTAAATAGATCTTCCTGGGGCTTTTGCGAACCTTATAAATAAGGGAAGAAAGTTACAAATGATACATGAAAAGTGTTTTAACCATATGCCTGCTATGGCACATATGGCAGCAAAACATCACTGTATAATCTGTCAGGATCTTATACACAGTGGGCTTTACTGCTCTGAATGCTTCAATCAGATATACAGGTCAAGAAGCGAGGATGATGAACCTCTGGACCAATGGCTCTCAAATGCAAGGTCCAACAGGTTGAGGATAGGTGCTGTATCAATCTCTGGATACAGAAAAATAGATGACTACATTACAGCATGATTCACTTCATGCCGGTCTGAACACATATGCGTTTTACTCTGTATTATCTAATAACATTTTTAAATCTTGATGAAATGGTGAAGAGGTGAAATAATGGCAGAAAACTGGAAAGAAAAAAATGAACTCAAGCCTAAGGGACTGGATGGAATTTCAGACCAGCAGATAGAATATCATTTTGAAACCCATTATAAGGGATATGTAAAGAAACTCAATGAAATATGGTCCAAACTTGGTTCAGCAGATAGATCAGCCGCAAATCAGAACTACAGTGATCTCAGGGAACTCAAGTCAGAGGAGAGCTTCAACTTTGACGGTGCACTTCTGCATGAGACATACTTTGGAAATCTCACAAAGGAACATGGTTCGCCTTCTGCCTCCTTCAAAAAGCAGGTCGAACAGGATTTCGGGAGCTACGAGAAGTGGGTTGAGGATTTCAAGGCCACAGGAGTTGCATTCAGGGGTTGGAGTCTGCTCATATTTGATCTCAACACCGGAAAGCTGAGAAATGTCGGCGCTGACGCCCACAACTCAAATGCAATGTGGAACTCTGTTGTTCTTCTGGCCCTGGACGTGTATGAACACGCTTACTATGTTGATTACGGCCCGAAGAGAGCTCCATATCTGGACGCTTTCATGAAGAATGTAAAGTGGTCAGATGTAGACGCAAAACTGGAGAAAGCCAAAAAAATGTATGAAATATTCAAATAATCTTTCATAATCTATAGG
>JAJZKX010000108.1 GCA_021850745.1 Thermoplasmata archaeon | reverse complement strand
TATGAAGTATATGGATCTACTTCAACAGAGCCGCCATTCCAGACCGGTACATCCCTGAGCCTTGGTTTCCTGAACAGCGCATAAGCTGCGATGGAGAAGGCTGTGATGAGTATAACAACATAATCAGGGGAAATGAGCCCGAAAACAGCAGGCCCAAATCTGGAAGTAATCATGAACCCATTGAACACAAGGACTCCCGGAATGCCCGAAATGAAGGTGCCTGAAACTATGAAGATAGAAATGGCAAAGAGGAATATGAGCAGCAGGCCGATGCCGGAAATTACGGCATGATTGGGTGACTGCTTCTTTTCCAGTTTTCTGTGAAAAAGGTTTCCGAATGCCAGGATCTTCATCATGGAGCCGGTAGCCATGCCTTCACCCAGTGCAATTACAGAACCAATCACTATTGCGCTCATTCCTGGAACCCCGCCTGCATAAGCCTCCATGAAGAAAGCTTCAAGAAGCATCCAGGTGGCAAGTCCCCCTAATGTTGGGAAGAGCCCGGACAGTGACATGGTTATGAGCATTGTTCCCACGCGTTGCGTATAAGATGTTGGTTGATCACTTTCACCGAAGTATTCCCCGGGTGAGTTTCCGATGGAAAAGAATAGCCCGGTCTTCGAAATGGCGTGGGAAAGTGCAAATATGATTATGGTTGCGAAAATGAACTGCTTCAGGACCACTTCGGATGCCACGAGGTAGAGCCCCATTGCCGAAAGTATGGCAGCATTATTCTCAATGGTGCTGAAGCCTGCAAGCATTTTCATGTTTTCAGAAATATATGCATATATTGAGGCAAACAGGATTGAAATTGAGCCAACTGCAAGGAAGAGGAATCCAATCCAGGTTACATCCGGGCTGATGAGAATCATCCTCATTATGACAAAAACGCCCATGAGCGTCATTGTTGCACTTAGAGCCGCAGAGGCATTGGCTGGGGCATTTCCATGTGCAATGGGGAGCCATTCGCTGATCATGAAGGGCGTCATGCCCATTTTTATGAGCGCCCCAAGGGAAATCAGCAGAAGGGGGCCAAAGGACGGCACCTGAGTGAAGAAAAGTGTACCGGTTGCAAAGAATGCGAAGACTGCACCTGCTATTATTAGGATTGTGCTGAACTCGCTGAACATCATGAAGGTAAAAGCGGGAGCACTCTCTTTCTTGTTCATCCCCACAATTACGTATGCGGGCACAGACATTGTTTCCCATCCGGTTATCAGAAGCAGGTAGTTTGTGGACTGCAGAATGATAATCATGCCCATTATCATCAGTGCCATTGAGGAGGCAAGCCACTTTCCATAGTGCCGGTCATATGAAAGGGAATAAAGGGACACAAGAATCCATACAAGCGAGGCTATGAGAACAAAATATGACATCTGGTCTGATGGGTTGAATCCAGACCAAATATAGTAGGCAGAACCGGCAAGGATGCCAATGTACGCCCCCTTCTTCTGGAAGAGCCCGATCATGGCGGAAATTCCAAGAATTGCGATTGCTATGTATGAGAACATTCAGTCACCCCTTGCTCTGGCCAGTGCCTCAAGTATGGTATATGGGGATGGCGGGCAACCCGCTATCTCCACATGATATTTTTCACGCCCAATGGGGGATTCGCCTATGATTCCACCGGAAATGGAGCAGGCCCCCAGGGATATGATCAGCTTTGGCTCAGGCATTGCCTCATATGCATTCTTCAGGGCTTCTTTCATCCCATCGGTATGTACTCCCATGACCACTATGGCATCCGCATGCCTGGGGGAATTTGTTATGAATATGTTCAGCCGGTTTGCATCATACTGCGGATCAAAGATTGTTTCCAGCTCAACATTGCAGGCGCCACAAGCGCCGCTGTCAAGCTTGTATATGTAAAATGACTTCTTCAGGACCGGCTCTGTCCTGTTCACCTTGAATATATCCTGCTTTCCTGTTGGGGTGTATCCCGGTTCACAGAACCTGCAGAATATGCATCTTCCTGCATCCCATTTTCCGTCCTTTATGGCCTGGGTAGGGCAGTATGGCTCCCCGCTTCCTTCCATTCGGGATGGCCTCTCTGGCGGTTCTTCAGGCGGCGCAAACGGGAATCTTTCCGTCTTCTTTCCTTTCCTGATGCCTTCGCCAAACCAGAAGTTGCTCATTGAATAACCACCCCCAACTCTGATATCCATATTCCAAAGCTTTCCCAGTTGAAGTGGAAATCTGTGAATATATTGCCCTTCATGGACTCCCGGAATGCCCTTATGTTCAGGGTGCCTGGAGAAACATGCCACAGATCCTCTATGGATCCGTTTTTCAGCTGGACATAATAAAATATGTCTCCCTGCGGGCTTTCCAGCCTTGCGCATCCTTCGCCGCTCCCTTTAGGTATTTCTGTCCTCACTGTTTCCTTCAGGCTCCCCAGCGATGCAATTATGTCAATTGAGTTGAGGACCTCCTCTCCCCTGACGCAGAATCTCCCGAAGCAATCTTTCTCTTCCCTGACTACTGGATAGAAAGGAGTCTCCATGTAGGGAAGCTCCCCCCGCACTGTCCTTGAATCATACCTCAGGCCGGAGGCCCTTGCAGCAGGGCCTGTCAAAAGGCTGTCTTTGGTAACCCCATTGTTCTGGAGCCTGTTTAGGAATATCTTGGACTCAAGCAGCCCCGCGTAGAGTCTTTGGAACTCCTGGCCGACTTCGCTGAGCTTTTCATTGATCCCTGAACTGGAAACTCTTGAACATCCAGGCGCATTGACCCCGAAGAAGAAGCGATGCCCTGCAACTCCTGAAATGATCCTTGAAACCTTCTCCCGAAGGTAGCCCAGTTGGTTAGCGGGAACGCCAAAACCAGCGGGTTCGCATAGCCTCTTTATGACTTCAAGGTTGCTCCTGATGCGTTCAAGCTCGAGCTGAAGAATCCTGGCTTTCTGCACTTCCACAGTAACCTCCAGGTCTAGCGCGTCCTCAACAGCCATGAGAAAAGACAGTGAGTTGCTTGCCGCATGGAAACCGTTTATCCTCTCAACCAGTAACAGAGCCTCTCCAATGCTTTTGCCCTTAAGCTTCAGGGATCTTGCCTTGTAGCTTGGATCAACTGCAACAGAATTGATCAGTTCTCCAGGGGTTGTGAGGGTAATGCCAACTGATTCCATCAGGCCGCCGGTTGAGGGACCGTACTGGAAATTGAACTCTCCCGGGGCCATTTTGTGCACTGGCAAGTCGTTATAGCCATCGGGTGCAATTTCTGATATGCTATCTGCGTAAACATGATATTTGCCCCAATGGCCAATGTATCTTCCCGAAGGTTCTCCAAATTTATAGCGCACCAGTAACCACCACCACGTAAATTACCCCTATAAGCAGAGGTATTGCAGAAGAAAGGAGTGCCAGGCCCGACATGACAGAGTCCTCTTCCCCTTTCTTTTCAGCCACTCCGAGAAACACCATCCTAGTTACGTTGTAGTTAACCGATATGAATGCAGCCATCACAAAGAAAAGCAGCAGAACCAGCTGAACATAGTAATGGATGGAAAACAGAGAATAGAAAATAAGGAATTCACCGAAGAATGTGCCAAAGGGAGGAGTGCCGGTTACTGCGAAGGAAGACATGAGCAAGGCGCTGGATGTGACTGGCATTGATTTCCATAGCCCGTGGATTTCCTCAATCTTCTTGGCACCTGTGTATCGTAGGATGCCACCTGATGAGTAGAAAGCGCCAGCCTTCCCGAAACTGTGCGAAAGCAGGAGCAGGAGGGCACCAAAGAGTCCATATTCACCTCCAACAGCCAGCCCTATAAGGGCCAGGTTCATGTTTTCCATGGTTGAATAGGCAAACATCCTCTTGTACCTGGTCTGGTATCCAAGGAACAGGGACGCTGCAATTACAGATATTACAGCTGCCCAGACAAAAAGTTCTCTCATGGGGTCTATCTCATAGATCCTGTAGAGCACATACAATGCAGTTGGCAGGAGTACTCCCGAAAACATGGCACTTATGGGTGATGGGGCTTCACTATGAGCGTCTGGAAGCCATGTGTGCACGGGAAATACCCCTACTTTTGTCCCAAAGCCAACGAGGGCTATGGCAACTGCTACATTCAGCGTGAGTGAAGGAAATACCTTCATGGAAAGGATTGATGAAATCTCCAGGGTCCCGATTGAATAGTAAATGAGGATTATGGAGATGAAGGCGAACGTGACCCCTGCTGAAACTATGACTATATATCTCCATGTAGCCTCAGCTGAAGTTTCATTCTTTTCAGTCATCAGCAGCAGTGCTGAGGATATTGTTGTGGCCTCAATTCCCACCCACATCAGGCCAAGGTTGTTTATCTCGAGGGAAAAGATCATAGATGTGGTGAAGAGGGCCAGAAGGAGGTTAAACAGGTTCTCCCCGATCCAGATTTCCTGTTTCCTGAAATAGCTCTTTGAGTAAACCTGGGAAAGAAGGTGGACTGAGGTTACCATCAGGATGAAGACCCATGTTGTGAAGTCGACATAGAATGTCCCGGAAAAAGGAGTGAACTCGTACAGGAACAGTGCTATGGCAACATTTGCCAGGGAGAGGGCATTGTCTAGCCTTGGTACCCGGGACAAGTAACCAAGGTATGACAGCACTGGCAGCAAAAGCGTTAGGATGATGAGAATGAAGGCTGTATTCATCCCCTCAACTCCTCCACCCTTTCATGGGTGAACTTTTCAACGACCACAACAGATGATATTACAACCAGGGCCAGGACATCCAGGAATACACTGGCCTCGATGAGAAGCGGTATTGGCAGAAGGAATACTGCAAAGAGGACTATTGCATTCTCCTCCTCAATGTACCCCATTATCTGGGCATATGTGGTCCTCCTGGATGCTATGAGAAAGAGACCCTGGAAGAAGAGAGCCAGCGGAAATACCAGGATTCCCTGGTTCCCGGTGATTGACTCAGTCTTAATGCTGGAAAAGACAACCGAGTATACAATCAGGACTGCGGTTAACACAAACACCAGGCTTATGATGAACAGATAAGCAACACTGACTTGCTTCTCGTGGAGGTGAACCTGATCCTTTCTTATCCCTTTCTCCAGGAAGAATGTAATGAGGAAACCCCTAAGGACAACAATGAGGACTGCAAGGATTATGAAATCAGAATCATCTGTAATAATCCCCATTATCACGGATATGACTGCCAGCAGGATTGACTGGACCAGCTGCCCCCGGATCATTGGCCTTATGAACTCCTGGCCCTGCATGTAAAATGCGGTGATTAGGATTAGGCTTGATAGTGGGAAAAGAAGCACTTCGCCAATTGCGCTCATGCAATCACCTCAGTGAATATCAGGAACAGAATTGAGAATGTGAATGCAGTGGCAAGGTAATCGAGGACCCTGAATAACCTGAGCTTTGCCAGAGTGGTTTCTACAATAAGCACTATCCCGATGAGCAGCAGCCATTTCGCAAACATAACCGGGATATCCAGCAGGAACCATGGCGAAGAGGAACTTAGACCCCATGGGACGAGGAATACATTTAGGAGAACTGAACCGAGCAGGTATTGCTTTATGTAACTGTTCCACTTGTTTATTGCCAGCAACTTGCCGCTGTATTCGTAGTTAACGGCTTCATCTATCATTCCAAGCTCCTGCAGGCCTGCGCTCTCAAGTGGAATCCTGCCTGTTTCATACAGGAACAGCATGAAGAAAGCCAGCGTGGAGAAAATGTGGACGATTGAAATATTCTGAAGTGAATTGGATGCCAGGAACTGGTTTGTGGTGTATGGGTTGTTGGTTCCAGTAATCAGGGAAACAGCAAAGAACACAGTTATTAAAGTACCCTCTGACAGAAAATTGAAGGACAGCATTCTAGACACGCCCAGGGCTGAATAATTGCTATTGCTTCCAAAGGCAGCAGCCATTTTCACGAAAGCGGCAAGAGAGAACAGAATTGCTCCCCCCAGGAAATCAGCCGAGGCCGTAAAGTAGATTGGGGCAGGTATGAGAACTGGGATTATGAGGGAAATGAGGGAGTAAACCCCAAATGCAACATATGGGGCATAAATGAAAATTATGCCAGAATTTGATGGCCTGAGGGTCTCCTTTCTGAGGAGCTTTGCGAGATCATAATAGGGCTGGAATATGCTGGGACCTTTCTTCGACTCCACAATGCTCTTTGCTCTGTGAAAAATTCCAGCAAACAGCGGTGATAATCCCACAACGAAGAAATACTGCAGGAGCGTTTCAGTGAACGTTACATAGTCTATTCTAACCACCAGACGATTTTGCAGGCGTCATTAGCCAGTTTCGACCTGGCGGTTGTTATGAGCGCGGAAACGCCATTCCGCTCATGTTGACCTAAAATCATAATGTTGTATTTATTGTTTTCATTCCTTTATATATGCCATAAAGGCCAATCTCCGCCTACTCGCAAAATAATAATACCACTCAGTCTGCCCGTCGTTCATCACCTTTTCAGACTAGGCTGAATTCATCATAGTGGCACTCTTGAATTCCTGAAACCTATTTCTTATTTGCTAAACGCAGTTTTTTTCTTTTG
>JAJZKX010000107.1 GCA_021850745.1 Thermoplasmata archaeon | reverse complement strand
GGGCGCCAGCAAGATACACAATGCCATTGAACCCGTTTATTATTGATATGTACTCCGCCCTGTGGCCGTTGGGGACGATATCCAGCAGGTAGGAATTCATCACCACATTCTGTATGGATCCAAGCACTCCGCTGTACAGTTCCATTATGATGAATTCCCAGAAGTTCGTGAAGAACGCATAGAGGAGGGGTATTGCGCTGAGCATCATGCGGTTTGCAAGGATGAGCGGAGCCCGGTTTATATTGTCAGTAACCTTTCCCAGGAGGTACTGAACCAGCACAGACATGGACAGGGATGCCACAGTCAGTATTGCAACATCAGACAGGTTAAAGTGCATCACAAGCACGATTGTTATGGGGAACATGGGCCATGCCATTGACCAGAACAGCCCCTGTACATTCGTGGCCATGAAGTACTTGTAAAACAGTGGATTCTTTTTGAGATCCTTCAGAGTTTTCCGGATGTTTCCGGTGAGTTCCTTCTGCTTCTCAGGTTCCTTCAGCATAGCCATGAGGATTCCGGAAATCACGTATGAACCGGCTGAAGCAGAAAAGGGAATGAAGATGTCCGTGGTAACCTGCCCCTGGAACAGGAATGTCATCACCACCAGCGATCCTATGGTGCCCAGGGAGCTCAGGATATTTATCATGGAGAGGAACCTCCCCCGGGTTGTGGTATCAGTCTGATCTGCAATGAGGGAGAACCAGTTCACAGTAATCAGTGATGCAAACAGGGAGATTGCCGCATAAACAACAACAAGCTGCACAGGGGTCCGTATGCTCCCCATCATGTACCACAGGACGGCAAGAATGGCGCTTCCTGCAATTAGGAATGGCCTCCTCCTGCCAACACGGTCACTGAGCCTGCCCCAGAGAAGCTGTCCTCCATTTGATAGTGCATTTGCAGTGGACTGGAGCCAGCCCATGTCCACGGCAGTGGCCCCTATATACACGCCGAAAACTCCAACGAAGGAACTTGCGGCGGTTACCCCCACAGCCACTACAAATGACCGTATGGCAATCAGCGTCTTATTGAACATAACATGACCTGGAGGACGATTTCCAGCAATATCCAGCCATATTATAATGTTATCAGTGCAGGAAGATCGGGATTTCCACAATGTTGCATCCGGGATCAGTGAACCATTAAATAATGAGATAAAATGTAAGGATATCCTTACAAATATCAGGGGGCTTTGATTGAATCGGATTAAGGAAAAGGAAGGCGGGGTTCTGGAAACGATTCTTGCCGGTTCCGGGATATTCATAGCAACGTATGATCTGGCAGCCATATCTGTTGCACTTCTTGTTCTTGGAAAAGCATGGAAACTGAACGGATTTGACCTCTCGCTTCTGGGATCCGCAGCACTTTTCGGTGCAATTGCTGGATCGGCCACTGCCGGAATATTTGCCGACAGGTTTGGCAGGCGTGCCATGCTGGTGGGAGATTTCATTGCATATGTGGCAGCATCCATCGGGAGCGCATTTTCCCCTGATTTTACGTGGCTCTTCTTTTTCCGCTTCATTGTGGGTGCTGGCATAGGGGCGGATTTTGCCGTGGTGTTCCCGTACATTTCCGAGATAAGATCTGCCGGAACCAGGGGCCGGAATATGGCTACAGTTATGATGGCGGCAAACTTCGGAATGATCATAGCCTATGGACTGGGAGGGCTGTTCCTTGGCACAGGAGGACAGGGATGGAGAATTGTTCTTCTTGCAGGGGGCCTGATGGCAGTTCCGGTCATATTCATGAGGAGCAGGATCATTGAATCGTCAGCATGGAAAAGATCCAGGCTTCCACGGGTACGGGACATACTTGCAGGCTTCAACAGGAAGGACTTGAGGAATATTGCTGTGGCGTCTGCAGCCTGGTTCTCGTATCAGGTGAGCGACCAGGGGCTATCTGTGTTCCTTCCACTGCTGCTGTTAACCACGCTTGGTACGGACAATTCAATATCATCATACGGGAGCCTTCTTGTGAAATCCGTTACCATCCCTGCGGCAGTTGTGACCATCATACTCATAGACAGAATTGGAAGAAAACCTCTACAGATCTCAGGATTCCTTGGAAGGGCCGTGCCACTCATGGCACTGGCCATAATAATGTTATATTTCGGCGGAAAATACGGCTTCCTTGAGATAGGTCTCCTCCTGGCTGCCTACTTCTTCGGAGCACTGGGTCCGGACAAGACCATTGTAATATCACCAGCTGAGCAGTTCGGCACCGGGATCAGGGCGACAGGGCAGGGCATAGCAGAATCCATAGGGCGTGCGGGGGGCCTTGCGGGAGTACTTGGCTACGGCATCCTGTCCGCCCTGTATGGCCCGTGGGCTGGCATAATGTATTTCAGCATTTTCGCAACTGTTGGGCTTCTGGTGAGTTTTGCCATGAGGGAGACCGGCCCCATGGCAACCGGGTCCCGGAAGATCACCGATGACACCTCATGGTATGGGAAATGATATTTCAGAAAGGAGCTGCGGAGGTGGAATGCAGGAGCTGGAACAGGTCTCGGGCATTCCTGCTCAGGGATCGGAACCGGTCAGGGGTGATCTGCTGTTCGGCATCGGAGAGAGCCCGGTCAGGATCATTATGAACTTCAATCTCAAGCATTGTGGCACCGGCCGCAACCGCTGCAAGGGCCAGCGGTTCAACCAGATCACGCCTGCCTGCAGGATGGCTGGGGTCAGCACATACGGGCAGGTGGGTCATTCCCTTAAGCGCCACAATTGCTCCGGAATCCATGGTGAATCTGGTGATTCCCTCAAAGCTCCTGATTCCCCTGTAGCACATTATGACATCGGGATTCCCGCCGGACAGGATATATTCTGCAGATCCAAGCCACTCGTTTATGGAATTGCCCATTCCGTTCTTCAGTAACACAGGCTTATGCACTGTGCCTGCAAATTTTAGCAGGGAGAAATTCTGGGAATTCCTGCTTCCAATCTGCAGTATATCAACACTATCCTGAAAGTATGGAAACTGTGACGGATCAAGGATCTCAGATACCACCGGGAGACCGGTTTCATCGGAAGCTTCCTTCAGCAGTTTCAGGCCCTGTATGCCAAGACCCTGAAAAGAATATGGACTGGTACGTGGCTTGAATGCCCCACCCCTCAGGATGTCAGCACCGGACCTTTTCACATCTTCTGCAATGGCAGATATCTGATCCCTGGATTCCACGGCACAGGGTCCTGCTGCAATGACAAGCCTGTCAGGGCCTATGCTCAGGTCACCGACCTGTACAGTTGTGGGCGTTGGCTTGAATTTCCTGGAGGTAAGCCCATCTGTCAGAGCTATTCCCAGTGACCCTGTATCTATGCCTGCATGGCGGTCTGCGAGGATCACATCACGATCATAGAGACGGATTTTCCTGAAAGATGCAGATGATGACTGAAGCAAATCACCCATTAAGTCACTGCTTTCACTGTCTTTTGGTATTATTAACAATTTATATCGTGATAGTCATTATCTAACACTATTAAAGATTTACCATGATTGCATGGATTGAAAGCATATGGTCCATTTGCAGATATCAGGATGTGACAGGCTGGATTTCATTGCCCATGTATAATTATTGTTGGGTCAAGTATTTAGAAACCGTATTTTAGTTGGTCATCATAATGGCATGTGGACAGCGACAGCCGGCTCATAATAGCATTGCTCATCGGAGTGCTCATGGGAGCGGTTGATTCCACAATAGTGCTTCTGGCTCTTCCGACCATCACTGTGGAACTGAATACGCAGCTGTCCTATTCCATCTGGATAATAATGATCTATCTGCTTGTCATAGCCGTTGGCACTACACAGTTCGGCCGTCTCGGCGACATCATGACAAGAAAGGTGATCTTCAATACAGGTCTTGGCCTGTTCACAGTTGGTTCTGCTCTCTGCGGAGCTTCAAGCGGAATCACTGAACTCATAGCATTCAGGGCGGTACAGGCATGCGGTGCCTCAATGATTCAGTCCAACAGCGGTGCCATAGTGGCTGATAATTTTCCGCCAAACAAGAGGGGGCGCGTCTTTGGTTACACTGCCGTGGGCTATAATGCAGGGGCTATGCTGGGCATTGTTCTTGGGGGCATAATAACAACTTTCATCGGATGGAGGTACATCTTTTACATAAACGTGCCAATTGGGGCGTTCGCCATCTATTTCGGTACCAGATACATCAGGAAGGGACACAGGGTGGAGAATAAACTGGATATTCCCGGCACCATAACACTGGCCCTTGCCCTTATACTTATTTCATACGCTGCAGTTGACATTGCTTCGTACGGTGTGAGATCACTCAATATTTTCCTCATCCTGGGAGGCATCGCTGTTCTTATTGCATTCATATTCATAGAAAGAAAGGTTGCAAAACCTCTTCTTCCAATGAGGATATTCAGAATAAGGATACTGACGTTTTCAATAATGGCCTCATTCTTTCAGAGCCTTGGCTTCCTTGCGGTTGTCTTCATAATCATCATGTATCTGCAGGGAATAAGGGGGCTGACACCCTTCTACAGTTCGCTTCTGCTTCTCCCAGGATATGTTGTTGGCAGCATCATGGGTCCTGAGTTTGGAAAGCTCACTGACAGGATTGGCTCCCGGATTCCGGCCACATCCGGCCTTGCAATGATGGGCATCTCCGTTCTTGTCTACTCAACACTTACCGCTACATCATCCCTATACATTGTTCTGGTTGCTTCGTTCCTCACAGGCCTTGGTTCATCCATGTTCTTTCCAGCCAACAACAGCGCCGTCATGGCCAACTCTCCAAAGGAACTCTATGGATTATCATCAGGTTTTCTCAGGACAATGGCGAATATAGGGATGCTGGGGAGCTTTGTTGTGGCCATATCCATAGCCAGCATATCAGTTCCAAGATACGTGGCATTCCAGGTTTTTGCAGGCCTTGGCAAGCTTCTTGGCAATGTTTCCGCAGCCTTCATGGGTGGAATACATGCAGCCCTCTACGTTTCACTTGGAATACTCACGGTAGCTGCAGTCTTCTCCCTTGTGAGGGGCAAGGAGAACAGGGGAGTGGCAGCACAGTTTCCTTCAGGGAAGGCAGCTGATAAATGATAATTATGCAGTGGAAGCACGAACAGAATTATGAACATGAAGTGGCCCTGAAATGGTTTAAGGCATGATACGCAATCAACACTGGCGGGAGCAGATATCAAAATGAAGGACGACGACGTGGAAGGTGTTATTGAAAGCTATGGATGGAAGGGCATGGATGGGCTTTACCGACCGGCATTTGGCAGAGGTTCCATAGCAGATATACCGGGGGCACTCCTTGAGTCACTGGGCATAGATGGCGGAAAAGGGTCACCTGAATCGTTCCGCCACATTTCTGAGCCAGCTGATCACACAGTATTCATACTGATAGACGGCCTTGGCCACAGCACACTCCAGTATGCTCTCAACAACCTCCGTCTCAGGAATCTTAAGGCATTCAGGCACGAATCAGTGTATGTACCGGCCACCAGTGTCTTTCCCTCCACCACATCAACTGCTACAGTAACGCTTCACACGGGCATGGATCCTGAGGAACACGGTATAATAGGATATATACAGTACCTGAAGGAGGTTGGCTCTGTATGCAACATGATCTCCCTGAGCCCGCTTGGCCTGAGAAACAGATCCCTGGTGGAAAATTCAAAGATTTTCTCGCACATTAGCAGGCACGGAACCATACACGAAAAGATATCGGGAGAAGGAATGGATTCATTCCTGTACATGCCGTACAATATAAGAAATAGCGGACTGACACGCATAACGGGAAGAGGCTCGGTTCTCAGGCCTTACCATTCGCTTTCCCATATGTTTACTGACCTGAAGAATGACATTCTCTCCACAGTCAGGAGAAGCTTCCATTTCTGTTACATCTCCTCCGTTGATACCATATCGCACAAGATTGGGCCGTACACACAGGAAACAGCCGAAGATATCGATTCTATATTCTACTTCATAAGGCATGTTCTTGGCGAGAACGTGGCAGGTTCCGGCACAACGGTGACCATTTCGGCCGATCACGGGCACACTGTTGTGAATCAGGACAGAGTTCATGACATTGCAAGAGATAGAAAGCTGAGGCATATGATGATCTCTCCAGCCACGGGAGATGAAAGGGCGCCATTCATAAAGGTGAGGGAAACGCAGGATGGCGATTTTCTTGCACATATTGAGAAGCAATATCCTGGCCACACCGCAGTCAGTTCCAGGCAACTTATGCGGGATGGTTTCTTTGGGAGGACATCATCCACGGGCCTTGATATGGACATGTTCTCTGACTACACCATAATTCCCGCTCAGAACAGCGGCATAATTGACACATCGCTCTCAACTCTTGATCCTGAGTGGTCCAACATTGACATGATTGGAATGCACGGAGGGTTCAGCCTTGAGGAGATGATCGTCCCGGTCATTACAAGGAAATTCTGAACTTAGATCTAAGGGCGATGAATTTTCCACACCAATGGGAAAATGGCCTCGGAAAATGGAATAATGAATAGCGAGACGTCTGGGATGATCGGGTAAGAAAATAAAGGATGCCGCATTTTGGTTCAGGTGTATTATTCCATAGGTTTGCAGAGCTGATAGTCATA
>JAJZKX010000106.1 GCA_021850745.1 Thermoplasmata archaeon | reverse complement strand
GGCTATACTGTTAGAATTTCCGGATGGTGATAAGATAACCGATCTTTGTCCATGCCTCATAGTCCTGCTACTTTACCCATCTGAAAGCGGCCATAATCACGTTTTCAGTAAATGGGATAATTCCAACTTCTTCCTGCAGTTTTCTTATCTTTATGATATGGAACATTATTCTTCTCTCCCCAAGGTTCTCTGTGTTCATCAGGTAATCATGAAAGTCAACAGAAACTCCCTTCATATCTGACGGCATCAGATCAACCTTCTCCATCTCTCTTTTGAGTTGCTTGTTCATAAATTCCCGTGCAGAACTAGAGTATAGATGTGTGGCTTCTAACTATTGGATAAAGCCTGTCGTCGGCTTGGTTTAAAGGGTTGGGTAGCTCAGAAAACTGATATTCTGTCACCTAGTCCATTTAATTTTAAGAGGATTGCATAGTTTACCAGAACCTAAAACGATTGTATCCTGGTTATGAAAATAATCGGTATATGTTAAATTAAATACTGATTGAAACGTTTAATGTTCTTCTGTCTATTACCCATAAATCTCTAAAAATGATGGATCATTGAAGCAATACACGGTCTCTTGGCATTAGACGAACAATGGGACTTATAGTAAATGCTCACTTTCGCATAACGCTCTTCATAGACCCGTATATATCATTGTAGATCAAACAGACTTTATTTGTGGTATAGACTCATATAGTTCTGACGTCCTTTAAGCAAGTTCCAGACATTTTGTCTCTTCTGTTTCGGAAACCCCATATTGCATATTTTGAGTCTAGGAAACCACAATTTTAGTATTCCGGTTTTACAATTTACCGAATGAGTGCTGATTTTTTAATGATACCTTTTCCCAATAAATGAAGTTACAAGGGTTAATATATGAAATACGGGATGAAGATCGGGAGAAATGGAAAAAAGAATGCGTTATATTATGATACTCGCTAGCATTGTCCTGATTGTAATAGGTGGTTATCTGATCGGAGACGTGTTCAGCTATTTGGCTTCAACGCTCAAACATGAGGTTCTTCCGCTTGAATCAGGGCTTATATTACTTCTGATAGGTCTTGGCCTCCTTGTTTTGATGGTCTCAAGACATTTCAGGAATTGAAAACCTCGCTTCCTTTTCATGAATCAATAGGCTGCGGAGATTAAGGCTCTGTTATACAAAGATTATTATATTTTTACACATTGCGATCTGACACTGGTGATTTTATGGCAGATGATTCATCCATAGTTATGGTTACCACAAATTACGTACCCGGAAAAAAAGTTACAAAGGTTATCGGTACAATCTGGGGCATTACTGTTAGGAGCAGGGGGCTAGGAGGTAACCTGATGGCTGGTCTGAGGTCCCTTGCCGGCGGAGAAATTACTGAATACGTCAAACTCCTTTCAGATGCACGGTCCCATGCAATGGACCGGCTAAAGGAAGCAGCCAAACAGACTGGTGCGAACGCCATAATTGGGTTGAGTTTTGATTCATCAGAGATTGGTCAAACCATGTCTGAAATAGTCGCATACGGAACCGCCGTGGTAGTGGAAGACATAAAGGGAGAAGCGGAAAGGGTTTCCCTTTCGTAACGGATTTAAAGTTCAGAATGGAATACGACAGGGAGAGATATTCTGGAAAACTATCCGCCTTCGGGATAGGTATCCTGTTCATGATTGTTGCACTTATCGTGCAGGAAATCATTGAATCCATGCCTACCATTTACCTGCTGTATATCCGTCACATTTCATTAACAGACCTTTCAACCGTATTATTTCATTTCGAGAAGACATACATCATTGAGTATTCTATATTCATAGGCATGATTGGAGGTTTTTGCCAGGAATTTGCGAAATATGTAGCGGTCGACACAAGAAAAGCCTCCAGAACTATATATATCGGTCTCGGTTTTTCTGCAGTTGATCTTGCAGTTCTGTTTCTTCCTGTATTGCTGGTCAGACCTGCTTTTACTGATTTTTCAATTCTTCTATTGAGTTTTAATGTAATACTTTCACTACTTTTTCATCCCTCAACTGCAATGTTACTCAAATGGGGAAGGGTTATGAAACACCAGGTACCAGTTTTTCTACTGGCTCTGTTCTCCCATTCCCTTATAGATGGTGGGTTAGTCTTTACAGACATCCGTGTAATTGAAAATGTAACTCAGGATCACACCTATAGCCTGATATACTGGGCCATGGCTCTTGCTGTTACTGCGATCATCCTCATCATAGCTCTGAGACTGTTCCCGAAGACAGATGAACGACAGGTAGCGGAAAAGCCAGTTGTCTATTAGTTCATTTTTCGATTCAGGATAGCCTTCTGCAGAAGAAGGAGATGCTTTCTCTCCCTTGCGGGGCTGCTCAGGATTCTTTCTCTGGTTATTTCAATCTCCGTTACCTTGGATCTGTGCATCCCTGTTACCTCGAAAACAATAGTCTGGATCCTCGGGAGGTCTTCCATTGTCGGTATCTCTTCATATTCTCCCAGAAGGCCATCTTCATCTTTCATTTCGCAGAACTCAAATGAAAGCGAATAGGAAACATTGCTGTCCAAGGAAAAAGCTTCTGTTCCTGTCTGTGAACCTGCAAATTCTTCAATGAGAATCTCAAATATATGATGGGAATATAATGGAATATCTCCAACAGGCTCATCTCCCTTCAATCCTTTCAGATCTTTATCTATGGCCATGTTGGCATTCTGTAAGTTTGGTTCAATAACCATTGAGTGGTATCAGGGAAGCATTTTTAAATTTTGATATCCAGTTCACTTCTCAAATCAAAGTCATCGAAATTAAATATGGCAAAATAAGATATTGATCCAGGGAATACCTTAATATGGGACTTGGAAAACGGGATTTAGACCGCAAAAAAAAGAGTATTGAGAATAAGCTCCATGAGCTAGAGGAGAAAGCTCGAAAGAATCCTATGAACAAGCAACTTCAGGAAGAAGTAAAGGAATTAAAGAAGAAGCTTGAGAAATAAATAAAAAATTCCCTATTTCTATTTGTCTTTTGCAATTTCAGGCTTCACGAAAAGCGGAAGGGCAACTGTGGAAATGTCATGTCCGTTTTTCAGGCCTCGTATTATCTTAACCGGCCTGTACATTGATTTGAACTCCTCCCGTACAGCATTTCTAAGTGGGGAAAAGAGTTCATTCCCTGCAAGAGAGAGTCCTCCTCCTATAATCACCACTTCAGGGTCAAGTATGTTAATTATATTGACGATTCCCACGGCAAGGTAATAAACCGTCTCTTCAAAAATCAGCTGGGAAAACATATCACCCTTGGATTTTAGTTCGAAAACCTTCTTGGCGTCAATTTCATTGGGTTTCAGAGCTGAAAGCATCTCGGACTCCTTTATCGCCGTTATATTTTCAGACACCCTTCTTGCGATTCCCTTCCCGCCGGCAATCGCTTCCAGGCAACCCCTCCTGCCACATCCACAGAGAGGCCCGTTTGACATAACCACCATATGTCCAAGCTCACCGGCCATTCCATGTGCTCCCCGGTATAGTTTGCCATTCAGAAAAGCTCCGCCGCCAATTCCCGTGCTCAAAGTTATATAGACAAAATCATCAACGTTAACCCCTCCACCAAACAATCTCTCTGCAATTGTGGCCGCAGTGGCATCATTTTCCAAAAATGCTTCGGCCCCAAATTCATTGGAAAGCTTTTCAGCAACTGGAAAGTTCCTCAGACCCAGTATATTTGGGGAAGATAAAACGACACCCTTGGTTGAATCTATCAGTCCGGCAAAGATTATACCAATGGCATCTGGTTTTGAAATTCCGTTATCATCGAGAAGTTTCCAACCCATCTCAGTAAAATCTTTCAGGAGTCTTCCCTGGCCAAGGTGTCGAACAGTTGGTTTTCTTAGTGTGGAGACTATTTCTCCGTTCTTTTTCCCAAGAACAGCAGAAATCTTAGTTCCACCAACATCAAATCCTAAGATGTAACCGGACATTTACACTTTATAGTTTCACAGTTTATAAATGGTTGATCCCAATGGTGAATTATTCTCCAACATAGGTGCCTGACGGTAAATAGAATCTGAATATAGGGGTGTTCAGATTTCATCGAGGTTGCTATTTTCCCAGTTTTTCAACTAAAATGGAAAGGCCATTGAGAGAGATAACCCTCACTTTTTCGCCCTCCTCTAAAATATCCCCTTTGGAGGAATGTGCCTTCCATCTTATTCCCTCGATTGAGATCCATCCATCTGGATCAAGTCTGTTAACGACTGTTCCCACCTTACCAATTAGTGATTCTCGGCCCGTTGCTTTTCTGGTTTTCTGCGACTCAATCGACTTCACAATCAAAAAGGCGGCGAAAACCACAATGAGGGCTATGACCGAGGTCTCAATGAGGTCAATCTTGATCCCTCCTGTCAGAGCCAGGGTTTTTAAAGAAACATTCATTTCAGACATCATATTATCTTAACCTATATTTCACTACTTTTTTGCTGCGTTTCCAGATGTAACCGGAAATGGGAATTCCCATTGAAAATAATGCCCATCTCAAGATAAATTTAATGGTTAAATTGTCATCCGGTGCTATGGAACGTTTGTACATTCAAGATGTGGCATCACTGGGAAACAGCTCCTCTGTACATATCCAGGGTTGGGCTCAAGATATAAGAAAACTCAAGAAACTGTCATTTATAATTCTGAGGGACCATACAGGAAAGATTCAACTGACTCTCAGGCCTGAAAATCTGAAAAACTACGAGGAGATTACAACAATCAACAGGGAATCCGTGCTTGATGTCAGGGGAAAGGTTCTGTTGAATTCCGGCTCAAAATCGGGGATAGAGATAGATGTTGAGGAAATCTCAGTATTGAACAGATCAGAGGCACCATTGCCTCTCGCCCTATTTGAAGACATTGAGTCAGATTTTGAAACCAGGCTGAACAATCGATACCTTGATCTGAGGGAGCAGAGACATAACATAATATTCCGGATTGAGAGCTCCTTGCTATGGGGAATAAGAAAATACATGCAGAAGAATGGTTTTGTTGAAGTGCATACGCCGAAGATAGTCGCTGCAGCAACGGAAGGAGGTGCAAACCTGTTTCAGGTGAAATATTTTGAGCGGGATGTATTTCTCAATCAGAGTCCCCAGCTATACAAAGAAATCCTCATGGCCAGCGGAATGGATAAAGTCTTCGAGGTCGGACCGGCATTCCGGGCCGAGGAGCATAATACTGTTCACCATCTGAATGAGTTCACTAGTCTGGATATTGAAGTAAGCTTTTCAAATCACGAAACAGTGATGAAAGTTCTTGAAGAAGCAGTTAATTCTGGACTGGAAGAAGTTATGAAAGATTTTGGCAAGGAAGTGTCTGAGATCAACCCCTCGCTTCACATACAGCCACTCCCCTATCCCAGAGTTAGCTATCGGGAGTGCCTGACATTGTTGGCAAATAGCGGGCACTCAGTGAATTTTGGAGAAGATTTCAATCCGGAACAGCTGAGAATTATAGGGAAGCATTTCCCGGGGTTTTATTTCATCACAGAGTGGCCATCAGAAGTACGGGCGTTTTATACAATGCCCAAGCCTGGGGACTCGGAGGTAACCAACTCATTTGACCTGCAATATGGTGAAAGAGAACTGACATCTGGAGCACAGAGAGTTCATGACCCAGAAATGCTCAAAAAAAGATTGGTGGAGAAGGGCTTAGATCCAAAGGATTTCGCATTCCACCTTAATGCCTTCAAATATGGTATGCCCCCCCATGCAGGATGGGCCATAGGACTCGAAAGATTAACTATGATCCTTCTGGGATTACCTAACATAAGGGAGGTTGTTTTGTTTCCTAGAGACAGAACCAGAGTTACTCCCTGATCTTCCTCCCCCCTCTTCTCTCATTTTCCGAGATTATTTCATCCCATTCTTTGTCGCTGGCTAATTCCAGGTAGTCCTTAGAAAGTTTGTTCCTGGGCATAGACTTCAATAATAATAAATAATTATGCTATTTGAATATTTTGGTAGACCTCTTATTACAAACCTTTTCGCATAGAATCTAATGATGCTATTTTGTGATTTCGCCTTACCATTATATGGAGAAAAGAAATATTGAGATATGGAAAACGTCAGGCCGGAAAAGGTTGCAGTTATTGGATCAGGTAACATGGGAGCTTCAATTGCAGAACTTCTAGCCAGCAATGGAAAGGAAGTCATTCTCGTCGATCTTAACAATGAACTTCTCGAAAAAGCAGAGAAGAGAATAAGAAGCGTAGCAGAAAGGCAGGAAAAGTTCCTGTCAACCAGGTCGGAAAAGGAGATTCAGAGAATAGAATCCTTGGGAATAACACTCACAGCGGACCAGAAGACATCTATTGAATCAAAGCTAAATGAGGGGAAAGAGGGAAGCTTTGCAGATATGGTCATGAAGCATATACATACTGTATCCAACTATGAAGAGATCACAGGAAGTTCCTTTGTTTTTGAAGCTATATTCGAAAAGATGGAGGTAAAGAAGGACCTTTTGAAGGTTTTATCAAAAATTCTCCATAAAGACACCATAGTTGCATCCAATACATCATCACTGAGCATCTCGGAATTCTCCAATGCTTTTGCATACCCTGACCAAGTTATCATATCCCATTTCTTCAACCCTCCTTACACATTACCCCTGGTTATGCA
>JAJZKX010000105.1 GCA_021850745.1 Thermoplasmata archaeon | reverse complement strand
TCCACAAACTCCAGTGCAGCCCTGACCTTCGGTCCGATGCTCCCTCCGGGGAAACTCCCCTGGGTGTAAAGCTTCCTCAGATCGCCTGCACTGATTCTTGCAAGCTTTTCCTGGTCCGGCTTCCCGTACCTGAGGTATACTCCATCCACATCTGTAAGAATGACAAATTTATGGGCTTCAAGGATGTTTGCCATCAGGGAAGAAGCAAGATCCTTGTCAATCACGGCATCCACACCTCTGTATCCGGACACGGTCTTTATTACTGGAATACCTCCTCCACCAACACATATTGGCAGGTATCCGGACGTCAGCATTGAGAATATGGCGGATCTTTCAGCAATATCAACTGGATATGGCGATGGCACGACTCTTCTGAACCCCTTCCCGGGCTCCTCCTTCATGACCCATCCACTCTCCTTCATATACTTCCCTGCATCTTCGCTGCTGTAATATGGGCCTATTGGTTTACTGGGGTTGTGAAAAGCCTCATCTTCTTCATTCACCACAGTCCTGGTGAATATTACGGCTGCATCCTTTGAGACTCCGTACCTTGTCTTCATTTCATCATATGCAGTGATCAGTATCTCGCCGATGAGCCCCTGTGACATTGAGCCACAGGCGTGAAGCGGCATGGGATGCGTAATATCCCGTGAGTGCTCATTCTGGAGCAGTATGTTTCCGACCTGCGGTCCGTTTCCATGGGTAATGATCACCTCGTTGTCCAGAACAACTTTCCATATTTTCTCCATGGCCTCAGCGGCTCGCCGCAGCTGCATATCATATGAGGAATCGTCACCATTCCTGAGAAGTGCGTTTCCTCCGAAAGCGATAAGAATCCTTTCCATAAAACTCCCCGGGAGATTATGTGATTCCAGACAACTATATAACCTGACTGCTTAATTCAAGATACTTGTATTTTTCACAGTAACACGTCTGGCTTGATAATAAAAGACCATATGCAAATAACTCTGCAGGTACGGTCTCAGGAAAAAGCTATGTTACATCGGGCGATTACCATTCATGAAATTCAGAATTGCGCACACGCCTGACCCTGATGATTCATTCATGTTCTACGGAATGTTCGAAAAGAAGATACCATGTGCATTCGATTACCAGCAGACTGTTAAAGATATAGAGACCCTGAATGTGGAGGCCCCAAAGGAACTTTACGATGTCACTGCAATTTCCGCCGGAGGTTATGCCCACTTCCATGACAGGTACAGGCTGACTTCATCTGGGGCCAGCTTTGGCCTGACATACGGCCCGAAAGTCATTGCCAGGAAGGATGTTGATCTATCAAGAGCTGTTGTGGCAGTCCCCGGTGAATACACCTCATCTTTCCTGCTCTACCGGATGTTTGCGCCGGAACCCAGGGAGTTCAGGCAGATGAGGTTTGACCTTATACCTGAAGCGGTCCTGTCGGGACAGGCTGATGCAGGTGTTCTAATTCACGACGAGCAGCTCACCTTCAGGGAGAAAGGCCTCGTGGAGGTGATGGACATTTACCAGCAGTGGAAAAAATATGCAGGCAGTCTTCCAGTCCCTCTGGGATTCAACGCAATAAGGAAGGCCGTTTCCATGGAAGACGCAAAAAAATACATGGCAGACTTCGACGCGTCAATCAAGTATGGATTTCAGCATGAAGACGATGCAGTGCGCTATTCCCTGAAATACGCCAGGTATCCTGATATGGAGCTTGAGAGAAAATTCATCAAGATGTACGTTAACCCACTTTCCGTTGATTTTGGGGAACAGGGCAGGAAGGCCCTTGATCTCTTTTTCAGCAGGGCATTCAGCATGGGATTTCTTGAGCCATTCGAGGTGGAGATCATCTGATCTCCATTCAGGCGACTCCCACCATCACAGGAAGTCAGCCAGTGCCACAAATGCGGCTGTTGCCAGAAGTATGGCTCCCATGATGTAATCGATGTACCTCGGGGGTATTTTTTCGAGCCCCCTGGCAAAACCCCTGATTGCACCGTATACCACAAGTGTCAGGGACAGTGCGCTTGCCAGTGCGAATGCAATGATGACAGTGCCCATGTCTACAGGAGAGAGCGATGACCCAGCAAGGACTATTGGCATGAGAGCCAGGTCGGGAAATATGCTTATGCTCAGCACTGTACTGACGGAAGCCCCCGAGATCTCATCCCCTGCATAGCGCTCAGAGTATCCAGTGACAATGAAATAAAGCCCAACGGCAACAAGTAGAAGAATTGCCCCGTAGTTCAGGTAGTTCTCATACCTCCCTGCAACAACGGTGCCTATGAAGAGAGCGATGAGGGCAAGTGTTGCTGAAGTTCCAGCATGAAGTATTCCAAGAAAGGCAGCCGTTGCATATGTCCTCCTGTGAGAAAAGCTGAGCCTTGAAGAAACCACTGTCAGTGGGATCCAGTGATCCGGGGCAAGCATGTGAAGTCCCGCCAGGATGACAGCAAGGGCAAGTATGGCGGCAAAGATGGACATTGCAACAGCATAACTTAGCTATTAAATAGTTGACGGTTTACAGTGCCCATAGCAAACTGCAAATACCGTAAATCGATTTGTGTGCATTGGAAACAGTTGCTTTCGATCAGATAGGGAGAACAAGAAAACTTGAGGAGATCACCATACTCTCGTCCATGGGCGTATTCATGGATGGTTATGCCCTTTCAATATTCTCCAGTGCTTATCTTTTCCTGAGCAGCAGTTTTCTTGACAGGGCCATATTCGTGTCCTTTGCTGCATCATCGATCTACATGGGAATGTTTGCAGGCTCAATAGTCTTTGGCCGCATATCAGATTCTCTGGGGAGGAAGAGGATATACACATATGACCTGCTTCTCACTTCCCTCTTCCTTGTGCTGACTGGCTTTTCAGGGAATCTCACTGCTTTCTTCATCTTCCAGCTCCTTGCCGGCGTTGGCATAGGTGCGGACTATCCCATCAGCTCATCCATCCAGGCAGAATTCTCCCCAAGAAAGAGCAGGGGAAAATACCTGGTATTCAACATATTCTCATGGACCCTTGGATCCCTTGCTTTCTACGCCGTATCCATACCAATAGTCATTTTTTCAGGCCATATGGCGTGGAGGCTCATGTATATCACAGCTGCTGTGATTCCGCTGATGGTTGTTTTCATGCGCCGTTCCATGCCTGAGAGTCCTTACTGGCTTGTGAAAAGCGGCAATGCTGTTTCAGCGGAGGCGGTTGTTAGCGGGATGGCACGTGAAGCCGGATATGGCAGAGCATCGGTTCCGGAGATACAGGAGGGTAAGACGTCATTTGGTGAACTTCGCAGGTATCTCCCCCTGATCATGTTCACATCAGTTGCATGGCTTGCATATGATGTCTCAAGCTATGGTGTCTGGAACTACACTCCTTCACTCTTCGTGTCGGCAGGAGGCACATATACAAGCACAATCCTGGCAACAATGCTTGAAGAGATACCGGTCATAGTGGGCACTCTCCTCTGCCTCTATTCCATAGACAGATTCGGAAGAAAGAGGCTGGAAAGCCTTGGATTCGCACTTGCAGGAGTATCACTTCTGGTCTTTGCCTTCATATCCTTGAGATCGGCGCTCCCATTTGCTTATGTTTTCATGGCCTTTGCACTGATGCATTTCTTCCATAATATAGGGCCCACAAACATAACTTACCTCTATCCCGTTGAGATATTCCCCACAAGGCTGAGGGCAACTGCTATGGGGATATCTACTGCAGCATCGCGGATTGGGGCCATTCTTGGCGTGTTCGCATTTCCATTGTTCCTCAGCGATCTCAGCCTCACGTACGGGCTTATCTTCTTTGCAGTATTTGAATTCATAGGCCTTTCTGTTACCTTGATACTTGCTCCGGAGACCCGAGGAAAACCCATCAATTGAAGGGCATGTGGCATATGCTGGCAACTGCAGGAAGCTTGACAAGATATTTCAATGAGGAAAGACATATACCCATGTCCACGCGCTGTCGTGGAAAAAGAAAGCGAGGCAAATCAGTTTGGCGGGATTAGAACAGAAAATTCAGCAGCTTGAGTACAGGCTTGAGAATACCAAAATGACATCTTCGGATGGCTCGAAATGCGCATCAATAGCCAAGCTGGAGCTGCAGCTTGTCCAGCTTTACAATCAGACAGGCAATAGTCCAAAGGCCCAGGAGATGATGGATGATGCTCAGAAGGTTCTTGAGGATCCAATGTGCCCCAGAACAAGGGAAACAGACTCAATGCTGCGTTACATTAAATTCTACAAGAGCAACCCTGGCCTCGCAAACGTAAAACCGATGCCGCCCATATACAGGTATCTGTCACTCATTGTCCTGGCTGTTGGCTACCTTGGACTGTATTTGGCCTCCGTTTATGTCCCGAATTTTCCCTCAAATGACTATTTCTTTGGCATCCTGGGCATATTTGTGGTCAGCATGGCAATAAATTCCCTGGTCAGATCAAATTACAACCGGAAAGTGAGGAGTGCAGTGGGGCAGCCTCAGGCAGGAGGAAACGAAGAGGATATAGCAAGGCTTGAGGCAAAGGTGAAGGAAGACAGGGATTACCCCAATCCGGAAAGGATCCTTGACGGAGCGAAGGCCGAGCTTGAGCTGGCAGTGATCTATTACAACAGATCGGATTATGCTTCATCCGCCAACCATCTGAGCCAGGCTGAGGCTTTTCTAAATGATCCACTGTGTGAAAATGATCAGGAAAGGGAGCGTATCATGAAGTCGGCCGCTGAGCTCAGAACAGCACTTTCAAACAGGCAGACGCAGTAATTTGTTTCAGGTATACGGTTAAAGCCTTCATAAGATTCGGGAAATCTTCATTGCAGCTTGTTCCGCATGTATAACGATTCGTGCGAAATTCCAGAATCTCCATGGGGGAAAGGCAACAATATGCCACACAGGCTTCATGCTCTTCTGCCTGGAAACGAGGGTTCGCAATCACTTAGAGTTAATTTTGTTGACTTCAGTCCCAGGATACATATATTGAGGAAATCACCATCATCCCATATTTCTGTTCTGTATCTTTGAGGGCAGCGCTGTATATTGGAGAATGAAATATCAATAGTTATATAATAAAATAACATGTTAAATCATGTTTTCAAAGGATCCGTCAGAACTGGTAAGAAAAGAAAAGCTGGATGATGAGGAAACCGTAAGGTCCATAAGGCTGGCACTTGTGGCAGAGCTGGATGCAATAAATTTCTATCTTCAGCAGTCCAGGATCATGCCAGACGGGCCATTCAAGAAGGTACACGAGGACATAGCAAAGGAGGAGGTCACGCATTTCGGCGAATTCATGCGTCTTCTTTACCAGTATGCGCCTGAAGATTTCAGGAAGATAAGGGAAGGCTGGGCTGAGGCCTCAACCTTACTGGGAGAAAGTGCTGAACTTGGGCTGGAGGGCGAGGAGCATCATGAAGCTCACAGGGAGGACAAGAAGGAATCAATGAAACAGGATATGCATGTGGAAGATCTGCTGGGACTTCCATTTGCCACTGTTCCATGGGAGCAGGACGGCATTGCCGTGGTAGATGATCCGGAGAAACTCTTCACACTATCCTACATTTCTCATGGTTTCTCGGTTAAAAAAGGCTCCAGCGACAGCCTGCTTGAAATGGAAAGGAACCGGGCCGTGCATTCATTCAGGGCAATGCTGCTGAAATCGGTTGTTGCTGAACATGAGCTTTCCCTTGTTAAGAGGAGCACACGTATGCCGGGACTGGACTGGTCAAAGTCCGGCAGCATCTCCCTGGGAGTCACGGATGCTTACCGAAAACTTTCTGAAAACGGCTACAGCAGTGGAATAGGTGTTCTAATAGATCCAAGCGGATTCAGGCTCCTGCAGAGAGAGGTCAGCGGAACGGGGCAGATAGAAATGGATCTGGTGGCAACAATAACTTCCGACGTGAAGATGCTGCCGTATCTCCCTGAAAATTCCATGGTGGTATATTCCAGGGAAAGCATGAAAATCCTGGTCAGGCAGGACGTGGAGGTCAGGAAGGTTTCAGAGGATCTCCAGAACATCAACTTCGGCATATCGGCTAAAGTTGCTCCGATTCTATATGACAGGGGCTCATCCATATTCGTTGAATCAAAATCCAGGGCATGATTTTTCCCCGACCTGAGAACAATATTTTTATTCTGTGAGACCGTTCTATATCAATGACCCCGGTAGTGGAATTCCAGAACGTATCCTTTTCCTACGGCGATGCTGATGTCCTCCAGGACGTATCTTTCAGTCTGGAAAAGGGGGATAAGATCTCCATAATCGGCTCAAACGGGGCGGGAAAATCAACAACACTTAAGCTATCAACCGGACTTCTCAGGCCAAGGTCGGGAGAAGTTCGTATTCTGGGGGAGAACCCGGAGAAGAGGGAGATAAAGAGGCGGTTTGGATACCTCCCTGAGGATGCCTCGCCCTACAGGCTTCTATCCGTGCAGGAAAATATCCAGTACTCAGCACTGCTCAGGGGAGTTGATGACGTTGTATCATCCACGGAGAAGATGATTGATCTCTTTGATCTTTCCCATTTACGGCTCTCCAAGGCCTATACTCTTTCCAGGGGAAACACCCAGAGACTGGCACTGGCAATGGTGTTTGTACACAATCCCGAGGTGCTCATAATGGACGAGCCCCTTAATTATCTTGATCTGAACGTACAGGAGACCGGA
>JAJZKX010000104.1 GCA_021850745.1 Thermoplasmata archaeon | reverse complement strand
CTGTGCCGCCAAGGTTTGCCATGTGGTATATGGCGTTGATCATTGATCCATATATGTCAAGCTGAAATTGCTTGGAAGCCCTGTTCCCCATTCTCACTGGAGATGATCCCATATACCCTTCGTAATCAATCTCATATTCATCCAGGCTATCCCTGTAATCTATGCTGTAGAGAACCTTTATGTCGTCATTTCTCTCTATTATGTCCATCATATCATAAAGGTAATTTGTTGCAACAGATTTCAAACCCATCATAGAGAGTGCTTCAATTACATATGAAGTGTCCCTGATCCATGAATACCTGTAGTCCCAGTTCCTTTCCCCTCCTATACATTCAGGCAGGCTAGAAGTTGGGGAAGCCACCATCATCCCGGAAGGATCATAGAACAAAGCACGCAATGTGAGCGCAGACCTTAGGGCAACATCTTTCATCATTCCATCATAGGTGCTTTGTGAAACAAATTTGTCCCAGTAGCTTTTAGTCTCTTCCAGCCTTTTGCCTGATTCGTAGTTCCTCAGGTCATCATCGGCCATGTTGTATGATAATACAAGCCATTCCTTCATATTGGGGTTCATTTTAACCGTCCCCATGATTTTCCTGCCCTCACTGCTAAACTGTGTATTTGCATAGATTCCTAATTTCGAAGAGTTTTTACGGTATACAGCCCCGTTCTCTTTAATGGCTATTTTAACAGGGGACATGATGTAATCAAGTGTTGCTTTAAGTTCTATTTCTACAGTCACTTCGCTGCCAAAAGACTCGATAAGCCGGTGCATTTCTGGAAAGTTTATGCTTGCATATGGTGTTGCGGGGAGGAAGTCCGTAAGCCTTAGCAGTGGCTTATCCTCTTTCAAAAATGTTGTTTCAAGTATCAGGGTGTTTGGAATATATCTCTGGGTTACCTTAATCCCTGTTTTGTCCTGTGGCCTCGTGATCAAGTATCCTCCCTTATTTTTGTCGAGAATAGAATCAAAGGCAGGGTTTGAGGAAAAGTTCGGAAGGCAGAGCCAGTCTACCGTTCCATTCATTGAAACCAGTGCAGCCGTCCTGTTGTTTGCGATCATACCATGATTTGCAATTTTTGTATAACCATTTACTTCAACTTTATCATAGTTGATTCCACCTTCTTCCATAGTTTAGAATTTAGGCATGTATAATAAGATTAATGAAAATTGAAGAGTGCTATTGTGCTTTTTGCGCTCTTAAGGATGCGTATCTTATAGCCCTTATAGCAGAATTATAAGGCGTTTGTTGCTTATAAGCTGCTCAAAAAGTTCCTGTTTGCCCAAATCTGGAGGGTCGGTTTGATAACGCAGTGCATTAAGGGAAAATATTTTTATTAACGGTTATCTATGGGTACTAACCCGACTTAGCTCAGCTGGTAGAGCGGCGGACTGTAGAGGGAAAGTACGGCACGTAATTACCGCCGTAATCCGCAGGTCTCTGGTTCAAATCCGGAAGTCGGGACTTATAGCTTTGTTCTATTTCTAAACCTTATCATATACAATTGTAACGATGTTTTGGTTTTCTAATGTAATATTCACTGAGTGTTAAAGGATGAATCTTTGTCGAACCAGAAAAGAGCAGAATTATCGTTCCATCTCGTGCAAATAACAGTAACACCAATGCTTTCTCGATGAGATTGAGCAAGTGTAAGAAATCAAGAATTTATTAGAAAATATCGATCGATTGGTTAAATATGAGAATTATTATGTTCAATCATAGATAATGAGATAATGCTTATTTAGGGTGTAGCAAGAATTTTAAAGACATATCAATTGAATTTTGTATGGAAAAGGGACACGTTGGCTTAGCAGGTAAATATGCAGTAGCAAGTGAGATCTGCAGGAGGGGACATTTTGCACATCTTACCTACGGAAATCGGAAAGAGGCAGGACATACTAGTCTACTCTGATGGAACCTATGTAAAGGTTGAAGTGACGTCAAAAACGATAGATAAATGGACCTGGATAAAAGGAATACCGGACGAGGGGGTCCATCTACTCATTTTTGTGGATTTCACGAAAAAGGAATTGTGTGAAAAACCGAATTTCTATATAATGACAGCCTTGGAATGGAGAAATATGTTACCTAATCTAGATGGTATAAAGAATAATCCAAAATATGCAGGAGTGGACCCAAAAGATAATCACACTCCGATATGGAAAGATAGTCGCAATAAGGGAATTGGAATAAAGGTTATAGACGTTGAACAACAACTTGATAAGTGGGAAAAATTAGAAAATTTACTCAATAAAAGAGATGAGTCTGTCAAATAAGACTCATATCAATGTAGTTTAGTTAGTCATTTTAACGACTGTGTCCCATATATCTGGTATGGATAGTACAATGTGTGATCAAACTCATGTTTATTTCTTAAACCTGCAGTAAAGTAAAATTAATTAATTAAATGGAATTATATACTTGAGGTAAAAAATGGGAAAGAAAGGCTCAAAGGCTCCACCTCCTCCTCCACCACCCAATCCAAACTATCCCAGCACAAGTGGAAAACCATCTGGGAAAGGAAGGGGAAATGCATCAAAGAAAAAGTAATAACTTATTATCGAACTGGAATTAAACATCTTTATTCTTTTTTTATTTTAACCCATGGCTTAAATTTACAATTAATCATTGTCAAAAAGAAAAGCAGTTAGTATCGCGGAAGTGGTTTTATTTCATCAGCGAAGGTTAAGATTGTGGAAGGAAAGTGCCCTCTTACTATAAGACATGAAATCAAGCGTGAATTCCTCAGCAGGCTTCTTTTCTTACTTCTCAAACTCAGTCTTCTCGGTCTGCTAAGTTAATCTTCTTAATATTGAGGCTTTCAAGCTTGGCATTTCTCACTTACTATTCCACATCTCCCCGCATGCAAGAAGTGTATTGAGATTGAGTTGAGAAATTAGTTTGGAAGCCAGGATTTAGAATTCAAAAGGCTTTGTTGAAAAGGCCTAATTTGGATTAATCAAGAAACTTGAATTTGAGAAGACTATTTTCTCAAATGTAGAAAGAGAAATTATTTAAGACAAAAAATCCACACTAAAATTTGATTTTTCAGTGATTTTATAGTTTGAAATAAAATCTCAGACTCTGCTCCTTTGTTTCTTGTCTACGCACTTCATAGCTCTTGATTTTGATTACCCTGGAAGATCAAAATCTGAATTCATTATAAGTATGCGTACTCTTAATAAATGCAATTACTTTCTTGGATCATGGATAAGAAAAGCATAGTGGTGGAAGAGCTTGGCAGGGCTGGCCCCTATTCTCACAGCGTTGTTGTAAATTCAATGGTGTTTTTATCAGGGCAGCTTGGAGTTAAAAAAGACGGAAACAACTCGTTTGAAGAGCAGTTCAGGAGGGCAGCTTCCAACGTTGAGAAAATTCTCGGCAAAAGCAATTCATCAATGAAAAATATTGTGAGGGTTGTTGTTTTTATCAAAAGGCAGGAAGACTTTGAACAGATGAATAAGTTATTCCAGGAGACTTTTGCTAAAGCTTCACCAGCACGTACAACAGTAGTTTGTGAATTTCCAAATGATGTAACACTTGTGGAACTCGAAGTAACCGCAATCACAGATTAATTATTACATTTATTTTAATTTGAGATAATAAATTATGAATGTTAAAATATAACATACTTTATTGTAATAGGTTTATAAAATCCTAAAACCTTTAAAAGCTCTTTGTAATACGGTCTGTACCAGAAGGTGAATAAATGGTCGAAGATTTAGATTCTTTTGACATTGCTGTTAAGCAATTGGAAAAGGCGGCGAAAGTTATGAAATTGGAGCAGGATGCTCTGGATATTTTGAAAACTCCCCAACAAATTTTGGAAGTTAGTTTGCCAGTCAGGATGGATAATGGCAAGGTTAAGACGTTCAGAGGTTTCAGGGTTCACTACAATAATGCAAGAGGGCCCGTAAAGGGAGGGATAAGGTTCCACCCGGAAGAAACCCTTTCAACGGTAAAAGCTCTATCAGCCTGGATGACCTGGAAAACCGCAGTTGTTGATGTCCCAATGGGAGGGGCAAAGGGCGGAATTATATGCAACCCCAAGGAAATGAGCCCTGCTGAACTGGAAAGATTGAGCAGAGCTTATGTGAGGGCAGTTGGAGATTTCATAGGCCCTGAAGTCGATGTGCCAGCACCTGATGTATATACCACTCCTCAGATAATGGCCTGGATGATGGATGAATATGAAATAATTTCAAGAAGATCCGCGCCTGGAGTGATTACTGGCAAACCTTTAACATTAGGCGGTTCACAGGGAAGAGGAGACGCAACTGCAAAAGGCGGCATGTATGTCCTTAAGGTAGGAGCGAAAAAGAAAGGAGTTGATCTTTCAAAGGCAACCGTTGCAGTTCAGGGCTTTGGAAATGCCGGGCAGTTTGCTATGACCCTTGTAAAGGAACATTTTGGCTCAAAAGTAGTTGCTATCTCTGACACGAAAGGAGGAATTTACTCAGAAAAGGGACTCGATTTTAACGAAATTCTAAAGCACAAGCAGAAAGCCGGAACAGTTCAGGGACTGGCGGGCACCAAGAATATCACAAATGAAGATCTTCTTGAGCTTGGTGTTGATATACTTATACCTGCAGCAATTGAAAACCAGATAACCGGAAAGAACGCTGACAAGATTAAGGCAAAAATTGTGCTTGAGCTTGCGAACGGGCCTACTACACCAGAAGCTGATGAAATTCTTTACAAGAAGGGAGTGCTTGTTCTTCCAGATTTCCTGGCAAACGCAGGCGGAGTTACAACATCCTACTTTGAATGGGTTCAAAATATCGGTGGATATTACTGGACTAAAGATGAAGTGTATGAGAGGCTGGACAAAAAGATGACAGTCGCAGCTGAGGATGTTCTGGCAACTGCTGAGAAATATAAGGTAGATCCAAGAACCGGGGCTTATATAATTTCTATAAGAAGAGTTGCTGACGCAATGAAAGCCAGAGGATGGTACTGAAGTACCTCCTTTTTTTTCTTTTTTTAGTATTCTTTTGAAAAAAAATTAAATTGCCACTTCCATTAGAATGAATTTATTTTACAAATAACGCTGAGGGCTTATGGGATCAGAACTTCTCTTCCCTTAACTTTTCCCTGCTTTAATTTGCCCAGCACTTCATTCGCAGAACTAAGTTTATCTGTGTGAACCATTGAAATTAATCCCCCTGATGATGCTATATCCAGAACTGCTCTTGCTTCTTTTCTGAGGCCGCTTGCAACACTTGTGACATTCTTTTCCCACATGAAACTGCCGAACGGTATGCTAATTTTATCCATTATAGCAGGAACAACAATTGTCTTTCCGCTTTTTACCGAGGAAACAGCAGTTTCAACAAGACCGCTGTTTGGTGCAAATACAATGGCGCCATCATATTTTCCAGCAGGTTTATCTGATATTTCATATGCTTCAGCTTTTTCTGCCACTTCGGGATGAGATCTTGTTATTGCACATGCCTTCCCGCCCATCAGTTTTACCATCTGGAGGCCATAAAAACCCAGTCCACCTATTCCAAAGACCGCAATTCTGTCATTTGGGCTGACATTGAGCTTCTTCACTGCAGAATAGGCAGTAATGCCTGCACAGAATAGGGGAGCTGCTTCTGCACTGTCCATGTTATCAGGTATTTTGGTAACATAATTAGAATCAAGTGCAGCAAATTCGGAATACCCTCCTTTGTGGTTGATTCCGGTTACTGTCGCATAGGGGCATAAGTTCTCCCTGCCTGAAATACAGTATTCGCATTTTCCGCATGCAGAATAGAACCACCCTATTCCTACTCTTTCTCCTACCTGAATGTTGCTTTTTGATTCTACAACCTCTCCAACTATCTCATGCCCCGGAATTATTGGGAAAAGTTCGTGGCCCAGTGGAATGTCTCCTTCTACAATATGCAGATCACTGTGGCATACGCCGTTAGCTTGAACTTTTACAACCACCTGTCCACTCTTTATCTCCGGCTTATCAAATTCTTTGTATTTTAGCGGATTGTCTTCTATTTTTTTCTGCTTGTCAAGGATCATAGCTTTCATAATTTTGATCATACTAAAAATTATTTAAGGCTTTCCCAATTAAAGTGAGCTACCAAATTTCTTTTATAATAATATGTGATTGAGGCTAAATTGCGGGAATAGTGTAGTGGTTATCACAGGGGCTTCCCAAGCCCTTAACCCGGGTTCGAATCCCGGTTTCCGCATAAAAACAAAAATTAATTCATTTTCTTTTTAAGATAGAAAATCATGCTGCGGGCATGATAACGGAATTGGCTGCTTTATGCGCATATTTTTTCTATTATTCTTATGAATTATGGCACAACAATGCCTCCCGCTGAAATACCTAACCTTAAATTTGTATCAAATACAACTTATTTATGATTAAATATTGAAAAAACATATATAGATATGGAATTGAAGAAATTGACAAGGGAAGAAGAAAGGGTAATAGTCCACAGGGGCACAGAATATCCCTTTACAGGGAAATATGATGATTTCTTTAAGAAAGGGACTTATGTGTGCAAAAGGTGTGGGCAACCACTCTATTCTTCAGAAGCTAAATTTGACGCTGGTTGCGGATGGCCCGCTTTCGATCTGGAATTCCCGGGATCTGTAAAGAAATTGCCAGATCCTGATGGCGTAAGGACAGAGATAGAAT
>JAJZKX010000103.1 GCA_021850745.1 Thermoplasmata archaeon | reverse complement strand
CGTTTATGCCGTTTATGACTGCTGTGCTTCCCCCTCCTGGTCCTCCAATCATTATTTCAGCATCGCCAAGTGTGACGGGATCGTCAGCTCTGGGTCAGCAGCCAGCCAAAACAACAAGTTCTGTAGCTGCTGGACTTTCATCGGCACCTTCTCTCTCGCAGAGAATGCAGATGTATAATCAGGTAGTCCAGTACTCAAAGGATCATGGAATACCGCTGTCTAATGTGTATATACCCAACTATCTCTCGCACAGTAAAATACTTGGCGGGCACGTAACACCAGGTTATGCAATTTCCCCGGCCCCGATGGGTATTGGAGATTATGGTCTAATGAACAAGAGTGGGCAGATTGTAACCTATAACTATACAACACAGAGTTTCGAGGCAGCTTTGAGTATCAACCAATTGAACAACTTCTATCTTGCTGCAAACGATGCGCATTCTGTTACCTTCCAGTTGAACGCGGTTCTTAACAATGTAGGTCTCTTTGGAACACCAAGCCAGATGTGGACACAGAATGTAATTGTATATTCTTCAAGGACCCACCAATTGACTTTTGAAGACAATGTCTGGAATTTCTCAAGCCCTGCAACTTATCTGACAACAAACGCAATCAACTATTCAAGTGCAGTTCAAAATGGTAAAGGAGCAACTGGAGGAGGATTCCATTATGGATATTCGCAATCATTCAACATGTCATATCCTTTCACAGTTGATCTTTACCTTAACACGTCTGTTACTGCAACTGGAAACAGTGTAGTCTGGTACAACTATACCATAGTAAGTGGATACATAAATGCAACAACTGGGGCGTCTAAGGGAAAAATATCTGGAAATTATGATGAAGTCATCTTCAACTCAACATACGGCCAACCTGCTTCTTACAGTGCACCACATCCCCATTATCTTGTTAGTGGGACGCAGCTTACACCAACTGGTTTCATACCATATGATGCAGAAATAATGATTGGAGGACCAGGAGGGGGAAGCACAGCAGTCATAAACGGCATAAACGGTACAATGAACCTTATGAATTACAACGGCACCGCTTCAAAATACCAAAATGTCAGGGCTGCATATGATATTGGTTCAGAAACAGGAGAAACTTCGGTGGGCGTTGATGTCCACAATGCAGGGGCAACAGCTTATCTTAGTTCGGGGCCTGGTTTGGTCTATGGTCTGTGGAACAACACATATAGCTGGTCGAAGAAGACTGTTACCACTTCAACAACATCCGGTAGTTCAACATACATGTTCCTGAACAACAACCTTACAATGATTAACCAGGGAATTTATGCATGGGCTCCACTCACAAAGGCAACATCCACATTCTATCTTCCTTCAAGCACATACTTGTATGATGCCCTTCAAAACTATCACATTCCGATTATGGAGCAAGTGCTCGGTTCGTCAACCGATCTCACGACAATGACAAAAATGAATTCAGTGGGAATCTATACGCCGATAATGATCACAAACAACAGCCAACTTAAGGCTATGGCAAATTCAGGTGCAGGAACCGTGAAAAACCCATACATAATAAATGCTTCAAGCAGTACAGGAATGAACCCATTGTTTGGAGCATTGAATGATTATGAGTTCCCAACATTCCCCGGTTTATTGATTATGAACACTTCTGACTATGTAGTAGTAAATGACATGGCAATGCCTGTGACATATACTGGCTTTAACGCACTGTTAATAAACTTCTATAACAATGTTGTTGGTTTAAATCAGCCATTAGCAAATGAAATGCAGTTGCAGATTTATAACTCATCAAACGTAAGTGTCACGAACTCATCCAATGTAAATGTCTGGTTCAGCGGTGAGTTTTATCCATACTTCTATGATGGTGCATTCGAGATCTGGAACTCAACGAATATCCAAATTTACAACAACAGCTTTGTATCATGGGGATCAGCGATAACCGTCTACAATCCATCAGCTATTAAAGCAAACATAACAATATTCAACAATGAGTTCATGGGATTATCAGTAGCTAACACATTAACACCGGCACAAACTGCTGGCTTAGGCTATTCTTTTGACTTTGGTTCACAGCAAGTCGGTATACAACTATTCAGCAGCTACGATCATGTTTACAGAAACGCATTCGTTACGCAGACACCGGTTATGAGCGTTGACTTCAATATATATTGTGGGGATGTTCCAGTAGTTGCTTATGGTAATGATTCTTTCAATACTACAAGTGCAATTGCAACATCAATGAACGGCTGGAACTTAACAGGACCACTTGGAACTTTCATGATGAACTCTACCGATCTTGGAAACTACTGGTGGAACTATAATGGAGCCGGTTCTTACAATGATTCAGGCATGATTACGACTGGTACTGACTATGAGCCAATCGTTTTCCCGAATGCAGCAAACATAACATTCAGCGCATCAGGCGCTCAAGGACAGTTCATGGTTTCTTTTGGCGGATTACTCCAGAATGGCGCAGCGGGCAGCCCTGCAACATACATGGATATCCCTGCAGGAACTTACTACTATTCTTATGAGTACGTAAACGCATTCAGTGAGGCGTCTTGCACATTAGGTGTCGCAGTTCTATCTCCAGGATCCACTACAACAGTGCTCGCGGCATCAACTTATGTTCACCTGTCTTTCACAGAAACAGGGTTGGCATCTGGGGTTACATGGACAGTAAACGTCAATGGAATGACAATGACTGGAAACACGACAACTCAATCAATGGGAGTAACACCTGGTGTGTATACCTACCAAGTTGTAGGAATCTCAGGTTACACTACTGTTGATGAAACAAATACTATCAATGTTGCATCAAACACTGCTGTAAATATTGCTTTCACATCGACTACTTATACATTGAATTTCACGGAATCAGGACTTAGCAACGGCACATTATGGACTGTAACCATTGGAGGAACAACATACAAAACCCATAATGCATCGCAGAGCGTCAATTTACCCGCAGGAACATACTCGTTCAGTACCGGTAATGTCAGTGGATACACCTCTTCAAGCGTTTCGGGAAAAATAATAGTGAATGGCAATGCGCAGTTTGTAATAAAATACACGCCTATACCCAGTACACCAGCACCATCAAACACGTTTGCCTATGAACTTCTTGGCGCAGGTTTAGTAGGAGGTTTGGTAGTTGGTGCCGGCTTGTCAATGGTGTTCTTCAGAAAGAAACCGTAAACCAAATTTTTTTTTATTTTTTTAAATTTTTTATTTCACTTTTTAATAATTTTTTAGATTTTAACTCCTATTAGCTATTTTTTTGAAAACGTCCTCAAACACTGTTAATCGTTTCATATCCCTGAGAATCGCGGCGGGGTGAAATTGTGGAATAATAATCACTTGATTCCAGGGAATCTCCTGTCCAATTGCTTTTGTTATAGGTTCAAATCTGGTCCCGCTAATATATGAGAAAGCTTTAAGTGAAGTATTTCCAAGTGGAACAATGATATTTGGCTTAAGAAATTCTACCTCAAACTTGAGATAGCCATTGCATGCGATCAAATTCGTCTTCTTCGGTTTTTGATTGTTATGTGGTCTGCACCTGACTGTATTTGTGATATAAACGTCTTTACTATCAATGCCCGCTTCTTCCATAACTTTCCTGAGCAGGGCTCCGCTTCTCCCAGAAAACGGAATCCCGTTCTCGTCCTCAGTTTTACCGGGAGCCTCTCCGATTATCATGATTTTGGGATTCTTTGATCCGCTGCCACAAACTGCATTTTTTCTCTTCAAGGAAAGATTGCACTTAATGCAATTTTTTATGAGCGCGTTCATCTCTTCAATGTTGCTGTACATCCTTTTCCCTCCGGGCTTTGAGAATTCCTGATGAGGAAAAGGTCCCCACCGAAATTAGTGCCAATCCAAACATCGCAACCCATTCCAGGGATTGGTTTAGAACAATAAGGCTAAAAATTGTTGACAGGGCAGGCACGATAAACAGGAGTGAAGAAATGCCTGCTACAGAATAATCCCTGTTGAGGTGCAGGAATGCATAATAGGCAAAGGCTGTCCCAGGAATTCCTATTAATGACGCAAGAAACAGGGGCCATAATGATGGATGAACAACCTCATTGAGTTGCCCAGACAGTATTACCAATATGAATGTTACCGGAAGGGCGAAAAGAAATTGGTAGAAATTTACGGTTTCCTTGCTCTCATTATTTATGAATTTCTTGAAAAACAGGGTCCCCAAGCTCCAGGAAAGTGCGGCCAGCAGAGCAATCGCAGGACCGGTAAATGAATGCACCCCAAGATTATAAGAAAATACTATTATCATCCCTGTGAATCCTAAAATAATACCTACGATAATGCCCATGTTAACCTTTTCCTGAAGAACAGATATTGATAAAACCGTTGAAATTATGGGGTAGGTATATATCAGGACAGATGTGAGCGGAGCAGACATGAAATTTTCTGAATAGAACCAGAGTTCCATGAATAATACCACATTAAAAAGAGAGAGCACAATGACCTTTAGGGCAGTATTTCTGGAAATTTTCAGTTCAATGTTTTTCCAGAACAACAGCAGTGAAAAGAGGGTCGCAAAAAGGACCCTGAAAAACAGGAGAACCATGGGGGTTTCATATGAAAGTGCTATTTTGACCAGAGGGTAATTCAACGCCCAGAATGATGACATCATGATGAATAGAACGGGGTCAATCCTCTTTGACAATACTGGTATATTAACAACAATTATAGAACTGTTGCCAAACTCTTGAAATCATTTAGCGACAATGATAAAAATACCAATATAAGAGAGAAATAGATTATCATGTAATGATAACCCCAAGAGCATTCTCGGACAAATCTGCAGTGCTGGAATTCTTTCATTCAAAGGGAATTCTGGTGTCTCCGGAAGCTCTGGAATCCATTATGGAGAAGGGTATGGGTACCCTTGTTACACGCCTTCTATCGCCGGAAATAATTTCATCTGGATATATAAGCGAGAATGACGTGATGAAACTTGTCCGGGGAGAAATTACAATTGACAATAATATAAAGGAGATCAATTTCGATGAAGTGAGAACGGGAAGTTCAATAAATGATTTCCAGAGCCTGTTCAGGAACAGGTATGAAAAATTAAAGAAAATAATAGTGACCAGCAGCAAGATTAGATCTGCATCAGACATCAAAACGGCAAAAAAAGCGGGCGGGACAGTCAAATTGGTCGGAATGGTTACGGACATAGCGGAAACAAGGAACGGCCATAAAAGGTTGATACTTGAAGATCTGGATGAGAGTATAGAAGCCATAATAATGAAGGATAATCCGGTCAAGAAAGAACTGATACTCAACGATGAGGTTATCGGGGTAATTGGTTCCGTATCAAAAACGGGAAATAAGCCTGCAATATTTGTTAAGGAGGTTATAAGGCCCGACATCCCTGAAAGGGTAATACAGAGTAACGGAAAAGAGCCGTTATACGTAGCATCAATTTCAGACATCCATGTTGGGAGCAAAACGTTCCTGAAGGACGGTTTCAGGAAGATGATAAACTGGATTAAAGAATCCGGCGAGGATGCGCAGCGGTTGAAATACCTGGTTCTTTCTGGCGATGTCATTGATGGAATTGGGGTCTACCCAGGACAGGATCACGATCTTGAATACCTGAACCCCATGGATCAATACGCAATATTATCCGATTATCTACGGGAAATCCCGGAAGATGTCCAGGTTTATGTAATGCCTGGAAATCACGATACCGTAAGGCTTGCTGAACCACAGCCCCTATTTTCAAGTGCTGTTAGAAACTTATTTCCAAAGAACATAAATTTTCTCCCAAATCCGCATTCACTCATTCTGGAAAGTAAGAGGGTAATGGTTTACCATGGCATGTCCCTGAATGATATGGTTGAACTTGTTCCTGGCGCTAATTTTGAATCCATTGGCATGGCGATAGAAGCCATCTTGCAGAGAAGGCATCTTTCACCAGTGTATGGAGGAAAAACTCCAATCATACCTTCCGGCACGGATTATCACGTCATAGAAGAGGTACCAGACATTTTCATAACAGGGCATATACATTCACACTACGTCGGCAACTATAAAGGGGTCAGGTATGTCAACTCATCGACATGGCAATCTCAGACGGATTATCAGAAAATGATGAATTTTGCACCTGATCCATGCATAATGACAATGTTTGACCTAAACTCAGAGAGCGTTATCAATAAGAAATTTATTTGATAAGGGTGTTGTTCAAAGGGTTCTCAGAATTATCTCCTGAATCTCTCTCCTGAAGGTATCCATGATGTCCTTCATCGCCTCATCCTTGATTGAATCAGGAGCTGATATAAGCCCAATCTTGGCTGTTATTTTAGCCATCTTGGCCATCGAGTCATACTCTTTGACCTTTGATTCAAAGAATTCCATCATCATCTCAGCAAGGTCGCTCTTCAGCTTTGGATCATCATTTATCTTTTTTCGGATCATCTCCTTGACCAAGTCCTTGACTATATCGTGAATAGCATCCATGAACATGTCCTCTGAGGGCATTGCCTTGAGAAAACCCTTAATGTATCTGTCGATATCTTCCTGCATAGGTGTTTAATGATTTTGAATAGATAAAGATTGACATTGAAAAACCTTTATCATTCGGGCTATAATTTGAATTAGTATTATACGATGTTATATCGATGTCATATGGGTTTAAC
>JAJZKX010000102.1 GCA_021850745.1 Thermoplasmata archaeon | reverse complement strand
TGTCATCACACCTTTTTGACTAATGAATGGTTATTCTAGGAAAATACTTTATCATCTGATAGAATATTTAATCATGGAATTGGAAACTCGTAACCCCTATAATGGGGAAATCGTAAAAAAAATTAAAGTGACAAATGAAAACGAGGCACTCGAAATATTCAAGTTATCAAGGGCAAACCAGAAATCATGGGCCAGGAGCCTGGATGACCGCGTCCAAT
The DNA here is from genome assembly GCA_021850745.1 of Thermoplasmata archaeon. The sequence goes on along the minus strand of JAJZKX010000102.1, from coordinate 6,458 downwards.
ACATGAAGAACCAGCTCATACCTGAAATGAACAGGGGAAAGGAAGAGCTTGCCCAAATAATGTCCCAGGAAATGGGAAAGCCAATTACCCAGAGCAGGGCCGAAATCGAGAAGACGATAAACATGATTGAATATTTCGCATCCCATGCCCATGAATTCCTGTCTGACGAAAATGTTGCCACTGAAGCTTCAAGGAGTTATATCAGCTTTGAACCTCTTGGCGTGATATATCTCATAATGCCGTGGAATTATCCATTATGGCAGGTTGCAAGGGCAGCAATCCCAGCCATGCTGTCTGGCAATACCGTGATCCTGAAGCATGCATCCATAGTATCTGGTTCAAGCAAGAAAATAGAGGAAATTTTCGCCACCCCAAATTTCAGATCCATATTTGTAAAAGGTTCTTCCGCACTTAACCTGATCAGGCATTCAGATGGAGTTTCCTTTACCGGATCAACCGATGTTGGAATGCAGATTTATATGGAGGCAGCCAAGCACATAAAGAAAGTTGTTCTTGAACTGGGTGGCTCCGATCCTTTCATAGTTCTCGAATCCGCGGATATAAGGAAAGCAGCAAAGAACGCAGCCCTTGGAAGGTTACAGAATAATGGGCAGAGTTGCATAGCATCCAAACGTTTCATTGTTAATGAGAAAATATATTCGGAATTTCATTCTGAACTTGAGGAAGCCTTTAGATCTGTCAGCATGGGAGACCAAATGGATCCTGAAACGTATCTCGGCCCGGTTTCCTCAGATTCCCAAAGCGACATATTATTGAATCAGATTGAGGAGTTGAAAAAATTAGGATCAGTTTCTTCATACGGTGAGGTGTCTGGCAACCTTATTCCTCCAACAATCGTTGATCTCAGGAGCACTTACAGCGATGAAGTGTTTGGGCCGGTCGCCCTCCTGAAGAAATTCTCCACAAAGGAAGAGGCTCTGAGCATCGCAAATGGGCTTGATTTTGGGCTGGGTGCTTCCATCTGGGGGGAACCATCAGATGCTGAGGAGTACGTACGAGGAATAGAAGCGGGAATGGTCTTTGTGAACAAGATAGTGGCATCCGATCCCAGGTTGCCCTTCGGCGGAATCAAGAGAAGTGGTGTCGGAAGGGAACTATCAAGGCATGGATTGCTGGAATTCACTAATAAGAAAACTGTCTGGATCCAGGAGCAGTGAAAATTGTGAAGGCGAGTGACCTTTTTGTGAAGGCTCTGGAAAATGAAGAGGTCGATTATGTTTTTGGCCTGCCGGGAGAAGAAAATATAGATCTGCTCGATTCAATATCACGATCAACGATCAAATTCATTCTTACTAGGCACGAACAGGGGGCGGCATTCATGGCTGATGCCTATGGAAGATTAACCGGAAAACCCGGTGTCTGCCTTTCTACGCTCGGACCGGGCGCAACGAATCTTATTACCGGAGTGGCAAATGCACATCTTGACAAGGTACCCCTTGTAGCAATAACAGGCCAGGCGTCAAGAGAGAGATTGCATAAGGAATCACACCAGAATGTGAACACAATTGCATTATTTTCAGGAATAACAAAATACAACCAGCCGGTCATTGTGGCAGACACTATCCCGGAAATTGTCAGGAAAGCGTTCAGCGTCAGCATGCAGGATCAACCTGGCGCTACACACATACAATTGAGTGAGGATGTGGCAGCATCCGACGCTGAATCCGCGGGATTTCTGAAGCCCCCTCAAATGGAGAGACCTTTTGTGCCTTCTCCCTTGATCAAAAGTGCTGCGAAAATTATAAACCATTCAACCAACCCTGTTATCCTTGCCGGAAACGGGATCATAAGAAGTAAGGCTTGGGACTCAGTTGCTAAATTTGTCATCAAGACCGGGATTCCCCTTGTCACAACTTTCATGGCAAAAGGGATACTATCATTCAATGATCCAAAGAATCTTTTTGCGGTTGGTGGCAAACCTTACTCAGAAGGAATGCGCCCCCTTCATTCATCTGATCTCATAATCGCCATAGGCTTTGATCTTGTGGAATATGACCCTGCTGTGTGGAATGAGGATCAATCAAGGAGAATAATCAATATCCATACCTATCCATCGGAAAGTGACATGCACTTCCAGCCGGTATATGATCTGACAGGCGACATCGGAAATACCATGGAGAACCTGAGTAGGAGCGTTGAACAAAGGCTGGATACGGTGCTCCATGATGAAATCAGGAAGAGACGGCTGGAGGAAATGTTATCTTCCAATGTTGAATTTGAGACAATCCCAAAGGAAGTGATGAGGGTGCTCACCGAAAACGTCAAAGATGATAGTATAGTAATATCAGACGTAGGCCTGCACAAGGTGTGGGTATCCAGATGGTTTCATCCCAGGAAACCTGGAAGAACCATAATATACAATGGATTCGCATCGATGGGTGCATCACTTCCAGCCTGTATTGCAGCCAAGCTCACATTACCGCATAATGAAATTATTGGAATCGGTGGAGATGGCGGATTCCTGATGAATGTTCAGGAAATGGAAACAGCGTACAGGCTTGGCCTTGACTTTGTGTATATTGTCTTTAATGACAGGAGATACAGCCTGATAGAAAAAAAGCAGCGAGACATGGGGTTCAAGCCTGAATATATTTCATTCACAAATCCGGATTTTTCACTTCTTACTTCCAGTTTCAAGGGAAATCACTATCTTGTTGATAAAAAAGGGAAATTTTCGAAAGCTTTTTCCGAGGCCAGGAAGAGAAAGGGTGTCAACCTTATCGAGGTATACCTGAATCCTCCTGACTGAGCCCGTTATTTTTGGGGTGGCCTGAGTTTTCCCAAATTTATTCCCGTACCTGTCTTGGTGTAATTGGTTACACGCCTTTCAAAGAAATCGGTCTTGGTTGAATTCATTGATGAGTAGGAATCGATCCATGAAAGGGGATTGTTCCTTGCTTCCGGGTAGAGTTCCGGAAGATCAATGGCCTGGCTTCTCACATTTCCAAGGTACTTGATATACGCCTCAATAGCCTGGTCGCTGAGACCGAGTATCTGGTTCTGAGTGACATACTTTCCCCAGCTGATTTCATGTTCCACCGCCGTTCTTATCATGCCTGAAAGTTCATCCATCATTTTCTCATCAAACCATTCCGGGTTTTCTTCCCTCAATGTCCTCATTATATGGGTGAACAGAGCAAGATGTGTATTCTCATCACGCTGGATCAACCTTATCATGCTCACGGTTCCCCCCATCTTGTCCTGTCTTCCAAGCGTGTAGAAAAAGGCAAAACCACTGTAGAAATATATTCCCTCAAGAAGGAAATCGGCCATGCACGACCTGATAAAATTCTCCGGGGTCGGATGATTGATAAATTCCTCATAGAGATCTGTTATGAACCTGTTCCTCTTTGCGAGATGCTCATCTTCCCTCCACATATCGTAAACAGCATCCCTGGTGAGATGGTCAACCACGGACGTAAGAAGATAATCATAACTCTGTGCATGTATGGTTTCGAAGAATGCCTGAGCCTTCAGGCAGGCTGTGACCTCTGGCGCAGTGATATACGATGCAATTGCGCCTAAATTATCGATCTGGATACTATCCAGGAATATGAGGAAAGACAATGTTTTCTTGTACGCCTCCTGTTCCTCAGGAGTAAGTGAGGAATATTGCTTCTTATCGTCCACAAGGGGAAGTTCATCCGGAATCCAGAAAAAGCTCCTCATTTTTTTATATAGGGGCTCCGACCATGAATACTTGCAGTTGTCGAATTCCAGCAGGTTGGTTGATGGCCCTCCAACGAGCCTTTGCTTTGACCTTTCTCTTGTACCATCCGGGTTAAATAACTTTTTATGTTCCATTTTACCACCTACGCCTGGCAAGCCTCACATGATGGATCATCGTCAGAATCCTCGTCTGCGGTAAAATTCCTGAAATAATAGACAGTCTTGACGCCAAGCCTCCATGCCTCGTAATAAAGATTCAGGAAAGCCTGCTCATCCATGCCTTCGGTTGCATAGATATTCATGGACTGGGATTGATCAAGGTGCCTCTGCCTGATTGCGGCTGCCCTGATGCTCCACATCTGATCGATCTTGTGCGCTCCTTTGTAAAAGGGAAGCGTGTGTGGATTCATGTCCGGGGCTACCTGCTTGATTAAGAATCCTTTCTTTTCCTCAACAAATACAGGCTTGAATATCGGGTCAATGCCTGCGGTTGATCCCGCAATAACAGATGTTGAACCTGTTGGGGCAATCGCCATGATGTATCCATTCCTGATGCCATTCCTATGAACCTTTTCAGCTAGGTCTTTCCACCTTCCTGAATTGTAGTTCCTGAGCTTGAAATATTCACCGCTATCCCAGTCGCTCCCGTCAAAGAGGGGATACTTTCCCCGTTCCACCGCAAGTTCCATGGAAGTTTTAATTGCAACATAGTTGATTTCCTCGAAAATCTCATCAATTGCCAGCAGATGCTCCTCTGATTCCCAATCAATTCCCCTGTTTGCGAGAAATTGATGGTATCCTGATATGCCAACGCCAATGGCACGGTAACGCATGTTTGTTCTTGTCGCCTGTTCCAGCGGAAGATTGTTCATGGAAATGACATTGTCAAGCATCCTTACCTGGACGGGTACAACATCATTGATCTTTTCAATGGAATCTGTCCTTCCCAAATTTATTGAGGATAGATTGCACACAACGAGATCACCGGGAGAGTAAACCTCCACGATCTTATCGCCATCAATTCTGGTTTCCTCAAGTTTTGTTGACGACATGTTCTGGCATATCTCGGTACACAGGTTTGATGAATAAATCATCCCGGCGTGCTTGTTTGGATTTAACCTGTTAACGGTATCCCTGTTGAAAATGAATGGTCCTCCGGTTTCGTAAAGGCTCTTCAGGATAGATGCCATTATATCCAGGGCAGGAAGTATCTTCTTTGATATTGATTCGTCGGAGCACAATTCATCATACCTTCTTTCCCATTCCTCACCGTAGAAATCCTCAAGTGCGTAACCCTTCTTTTCGACTATTTCGTGGGGATCAAACAGGTACCAGTTCCCGTCGACCTCAAGTTCCCTGTAAAATTTATCTGGAACACAAATGCTTGGGAAAATGTCATGCGCTTTCCTGCGGTCATCACCGCTATTTGTCTTAAGGTCAAGGAAATCAAGAATATCCTTATGCCAGATATCCAGCCAGATACTTGCTGCACCGGCTCTCTGACCCAGCTGGTTGACTGATACCGCAGTATCGTTGTACAACCTCACCCATGGCACAACACCGCTTCCCGCACCCTTATATCCTCTTATGGAACTGCCAAGGCTTCTCAGCTTTCCTATATATACTCCCATCCCCCCACCATTCTGGGATACCTTTGAAAATGTCCTTAGGCCGTCAAAGATACCTTCAAGTGAATCCTCTGGCGTATCGATGAAGCATGAACTCAACTGTCCGTTGGTTCTTCTCGCGTTGGCAAGTGTCGGCGTTGCCATTGTAATATACAGGTTGGAAAGCACGTCATAGAACTTCTTCGCCCACTTCAACCTTTCTTGTGGTTTCTCAGCCAGGGCAAGGAATGCAGAGATCCCCATGAAAGCTTCCTGCGGTAGTTCAAGAGTCTCATTATCCAGGCCCTTTATGCAGTATCTGTCGCTCAGGTGTTTCACACCAGCAAAGGTGAAAAGTTCATCCCTCTCCGGCTTGATATACGATCCAAGCTCTTCCAGGTCAGATTCTGAATATTGCTGCAGGACTCTTGGATCATACCTGCCTATTTCTGTAAGCTTTTTTATGAGATTGTAGAAACTTCCATATTTCCTGAATTCTTCCCGCCTGTTCCTTGATGCCTCCCTGTAAAGATCATGAAGGAGGAGCCTTGCGGCGACCATGGTCCAGTTTGGCTGCTGGACGCTGGTTTTTTCATTCGCAACACGTATCAATGTTTCCTGTATCTTCCGTGTTGAGATTCCGTCATAAAAATGAATTTGTGAATCCATTTCCAGTACGAGTGGATCGATCCCGTGGAGACCCCTGCATGCCTCTGAAACCACTTCTCTTATTTTTCCGACATCAATCGGCACCCTCTGTCCATGCCTGTTGGTGACGGAAGTTGGCATCAGTTTCAGATCAAGCTGCAATGTTTCGGTCATTCCTGAGCTTTTGGCATGCTGTGCGCCTGAAGGCTTTATGTTTTTTATTGTGCTCTCAATCCTCCTCTTTTCCTCCCTGATTCTTCTCCTGTTGTCGCGGTAGAGAATGTACGATTCTGCAACGTCGGCGAATGTTCGTCCCTGCAAATTTTCCTTCATTAGCACATTGATGACGATATCCTGAACATCCTCGACAGTCGTTTTTCCTGGAATTTTTGAAATTGTCTTGACGACTATGTTTGTCAGGATTTCAGCGTCATCAAGATTTCCCTTTCCAACAGACAGCATTGCCTTGAATATGGCTTCTGTTATCTTCTTTTCCTGAAACTCTTCCGTTTC
>JAJZKX010000101.1 GCA_021850745.1 Thermoplasmata archaeon | reverse complement strand
GTTCATAAGTTCGGGAGAAGCATACAATGTGCTGAGGGACGTGCTGGACAAGCACCAGCTGGATGTGGAAGTGCTCAAGCTCGGCATAACAAATCCTCTTCCTGAGGGCATTGTCAGGGAGTTTCTGTCAAGGCATGGAAATGTTGTGGTTGTCGAAGAAGTTGATCCCATAATTGAATCGGATGTACGGGCCCTGGCTGACCTGAAATTCCCTGAAGTGGCTGTGCATGGCAAGATGGATGGGGCAATACCAATGAGCTATGAAACCTCGCCCGACACACTAGAAGATTCCCTTGCCCTGATCCTGGGGTTTGAAGTGAAGCACAGGCAGATATACAGCCCGAAGGAGGAACTCCCAATCAGGCCGCCTGTATTGTGCGCCGGGTGCCCCCACAGGGCAACTTACTTTGCAGTGAAGAGGGCAGTAAGGATGCTGAAGCTGGACGACCCAATTTATTCCTCAGACATAGGATGTTACTCACTTGGCAACTATGAACCTTTCAACGAGGCAGACATCATGCTCGAAATGGGGTCATCTGTTGGGGTGGGATCCGGATTCACTAAGGCAACAGGCCAGAGAGTCATTTCCTTCATTGGAGACTCAACCTTTTTCCATTCTGGAATTCCAGCCCTGATAAATGCTGTGAACAACAATTCCAGAATGCTTGTGGTGATTATGGACAATGATGTAACAGCGATGACAGGAAGGCAGCCAAATCCAGGTACACCTGTTTCACTAACTACAGGAAGGAGCCGGAACCTGTCCATTGAGAACATAGTCAGGTCACTTGGAATAGAGAGTGTCAGGACAGTGGATCCGTATAACCTGAAGGAGACCCTTGGGGCCATCATGGACGGCCTTAAGGGAGATGGGGTTTCAGTTGTTATCGCAAAGCGTGAATGCGCTATCTTGAGGGACAACCGCATGAAGAGGGAGGGCCATGAGGTCAAATACCATGTAATTCCTGAGAAGTGTTCCTCCTGCTTTAACTGTGTTGAGAATTTCGCTTGCCCTGCGCTTTCAGTTTCAGATGGAAAGGTAACAATAGATCCAATCCTTTGCGACGGATGCGGTGTCTGTTCGCAGCCATATGTTTGCCCGTTCAGGGCTATAGAGGTGGACAGCAATGAAAACTAACATACTGTTGGCAGGAGTGGGCGGGCAGGGAGTCATTACCCTTGGGATGATTATATCCCAGGCGGCCATTGAGCAGGGCGAGAAGGTCATAATGTCTGAAATCCATGGCCTTGCCCAGCGGGGCGGATCAGTCACAGTTGATGTGAGGATAGGAGATTTCCATGCCCCCATCATACCGGATGGCGATGTTGACCTTACTATAGGAATGGAACCCCTCGAGACAAAACGTGCCCTTTCCAGGGCTTCGGTTGGGTCGAAGGTTGTCATGAGCACTGAAAAGATGGTACCCATATCCCTCAGCATAAGGCATGAGGAATATCCAGATTTGCAGGATATTGTCCGATCCGTTTCAGGCGACTTTCATGTTAGGGCCGTGGATGCAGTATCCATAGCAAGGAGTTCTGGCAATTACAAGGCAGCGAACATTGCCCTGCTCGGGTTTGCAATCGGCACAGGCTGGCTCCCCCTGTCTATGGAAGCTGTGAAGAACCAGATTGCCCGAACTTTCTCAAAAAAGGCGCTTGAAATAAACCTGAAGGCGCTCGAGGCTGGTTTGCAGATGGGTCGGGCGGAACAGTTGGAAGTGCCCAGCCATTAGGCCTATGGCCCAAAGCCCATTAACCCATATATTATCCTGTATGTCAGTCCCCATACGATCCAACCTCCGTAATCCAGAGCAGGAAATCCATTGGTTGGATGCCTTGTTTGCTTGTAATCCTGCAGGTTGACCACCCTTATTTCTGCCACTTCGGGCCCGGGTTTCGCTTCTGAGAAGCCTTCAACAGTGAGAATGAAAGGATAGACAAGAAGGTTCGGTGCCCTGAAAGGTGTCACAGATTCCAGTCCCCTGACGATCTGGGTTTCCTTGAGTTCCATGCTGACTTCTTCATTGATCTCCCTGAGGAGGCCCTGATGGATTGTTTCACCATCCTTTATATGTCCCCCGGGGAAGGCTATATTCCCTGACCAGGGATCGCCGGGAAATTCCATCCTTCTTATGAGGAGAGTCTGGTTCCCGTTCTGCAAAATTCCAACTGCTGCCTTTCCTGATGCCATATGGCCCTATGCCAGAAGGTGTATGAAATCTGAGACCTTCTGCCCTTCCGCTATTCCCAACTTCCTTGCTTCCTCCGAAACACCTGCAGCCTTGCTGTCAAGCAGGGTTTTCAGGTCGCTTACACCGGAAACCCTGACAGCACAGTCACCCAGTTTGTTTGCAGCCTCAAGGTTAAGGTAGCCGCACATTACAAACCCCCGGGCACCCTTAAGGAGGAGAAGCGGTGCCTTTGCCATGGGAATGCTGATATATTCGAATTTTGAGCCAGATATTTCCACACTGTCAGCCTCGATCATACACAGTAATGTGAAGCTGAAATATAGGAATTTTGCACAGCCAAGGCGATTCCGGATTATTATTCAAAAAGCTTGAAAAACAAAGCTTTTTTGAACTACTGAAGATTAGAAATGGTTATATAGAAGTTTATTTTTACTTGCTGAGGACTTATGATTGGAGGCCAACCAATATTCATATTAAAAGAAGGTACAAAAAGAGAGACTGGCAAAGATGCCATGAAGAACAACATTGACGCAGCAAAAAGCATAGCCAATGCAGTCAGGTCAAGCCTTGGCCCAAGAGGCATGGACAAGATGCTGGTTGACTCCCTCGGTGACATTGTTATCACCAACGACGGAGTTACAATTCTCAAGGAAATGGATGTGGAACATCCTGCTGCAAAGATGATGGTTGAGGTTTCGAAGACCCAGGATACTTTCGTGGGAGACGGCACAACAACAGCTGTCATCGTAGCAGGAGCACTTCTTCAGGAAGCTGAGAGCCTCATTAACCAGAACGTGCACCCCACAGTGATTTCTGCCGGGTACAGGATGGCTGCAGACCAGGCAAAGAAGATTCTTGATGAAGTCAAGAAGCCTGTGAAGTTCACAGACAAGGAGCTGCTCATGAAGATGGCAGCAACCTCACTTAGCAGCAAGAGCGCTTCCTCCAGCAAAGAAAAGCTCTCGGAAATCTCATACGAGGCAATCAGGGCAGTGGCCGAAAAGACAGAAAACGGATACTCCGTTGACTTTGATAACATCCAGATCGTGAAGAAGCAGGGCGGAGACATTGACGAAACCCAGCTCATTTATGGAATCATTGTTGACAAGGAAAAGGTGCACCCGGGAATGCCCAACTTCGTTAAGGGGGCAAAGGTTGCTCTGCTCAACGCTGCGCTTGAAATCAAGAAGCCTGAGTTTGACACAAACATAAGGATAGATGACCCGTCAATGATCCAGAAATTCCTCAGCCAGGAAGAGACCGTCCTCAAGGACATGGTAAGGAAGGTCAAGGAAAGCGGGGCAAACGTCCTAATCACCCAGAAGGGGATAGACGACCTTGCGCAGCACTACCTCTCAAAAGAGGGGATATATGCTGTGAGAAGGGTGAAAAAGAGCGACATAGAGAAACTCTCAAAGGCAACTGGAGCAGCAATTGCATCATCAGTTGACGAACTTGGCCCACAGGACCTCGGATCCGCTGATGAAGTTGAGCAGGTAAAGATTGGCGATGACTACCTCACATTCGTGAGAGGATGCAAGAACCCCAAGGCGGTCAGCATACTTGTCAGGGGAGGCACCGACCATGTTGTGGACGAAATCGACAGGTCTATAACCGACTCAACTCACGTTGTTGCCGCAGCAGTTGAGGACGAGGGCTATGTCACAGGAGGAGGCTCAACAGCAGCAGAAATCTCCCTCAAGCTCAGGGAATATGCCTCAAAAGTGGGTGGCAGGCAGCAGCTTGCAATTGAAAAGTTCGCAAATGCGCTTGAGGAAATCCCAAGGGCTCTTTCGGAAAACGCGGGCCTTGATGCAATTGACATACTCATAAAGATAAGGAACGAGCATGCCAAGGGTAAGAAGACCGCAGGTATCAACGTATACAGCGGCAAGGTCGAGGAAATGGACAAGGTTGGCGTTATCGAGCCGGTCAGGGTAGGTAAGCAGGCCATTGAGGCAGCAACCGAAGCCGCGGTAATGATCCTTAGAATCGATGATGTCATCGCCACAAAGGGATCAAGAGGACCAGCTGGCGGCATGCCACAGGGCGGCATGGGCGGAGAAGATTAAACCTCCTACCCAATACTGGAACTTATGGTTCCAATAATCCCATTTTTATTTTTTATCGGATCCTTGCCAAGAACCATTCTCCTTGCACCATCATTCGTTTCAAAGCCGAGCTCGTGCATGTGCTTATTTAGTACGCTTCCTCTGAGAGTCCTTACTTTTCCTGATCTCCCGGACATTGCTCTTTGCACCATGTCAGGTATGAAACCCACTTCCTTTGTCATGCCCACAATCCCATCTCCAATAGAAGGATAGATGAATGCCCTCAGTTCTCCACCCTCGAGCAATTCGTATCCCGTTAACCCAGGCAAGCTGGAAAGTGCAGGTTTCCGCAATTCTCCAGTGAATTCTGAATCAAGCAGGAAATGCCTTTCGGACAGGTAATTAATGCCAAAGATATTTTTCCCGCAGTATGGCTTGAAATCACCTGATTTCACGAAGAAATTCTCGTAGCTTCCTGAAACCTGGAAACCCATTTTCCTGTAAAGCCTGGCCCCCTCTTCGCTTGCCCTGAGAAGAATGGTTTCTGCACCCTGGTTTCTGAGGCGGCCTATTGCATATTGCGTGATGGTCTTTCCCAGCCCCATTCCACGATAATCTGCATGTGTACAGATTGCCCCTAGCCACCCAGTTTTTCCAAAGGAGAATGACATGGCTGTAGCTATGATATTTCCGTTGTCTGTGGAAACATACATGTTTGTCCCTTCAAGTTTCCTGTACCATCTGAATATGGTTTCATCGCCTGGTGAGAAGTCATACTCCCTCAGGAAGCCCATGTACTTTGTTTCCATATCAATTGGTAGCGGTTCAATGGTGAATTCTGCCATCTCTAACTGTATGGAAACCACCAATTAATGCTGATCCAGGATAGCTTTGTGGCTCAGCTGGCAAGGTAAAGGTTATATAAGCTCAAATTCTGTTGCCTCGTGGAAACCCAATATGTAGAAATCTACAAGAAGCAGCATTACGGGCTTGTGGGAAAGCATTCCGCAGTCAAGGTATGCCACTGGACAAAGAACGAGCTCACTGGCGGCCGTGGATGCTACAAAGGAGATTTCTATGGAATCAAGTCCCACCAGTGCGTCCAGATGACACCTGCACTGAGCTCCTGCACTGAGAATTGCTCATTCTGCTGGAGATTTCAGGGATTTGACAGCATGCACATTTCAGACGAGGATGACCCTGAGTTTATACTTGAAGAGTCCATCAAGGCCCACAAGAAGCTCATATCAGGCTTCAAGGGCAATCCAAAGGTAACTGAGGAAAAGTGGAAAGAGGCAGATGACCCGAAGCACATTGCCATTTCACTTACCGGGGAACCAACCCTTTATACAAGATTGGGAGAATTTATTGAACTGGCACACAGGAGAGGGATATCGACATTCCTTGTTACAAACGGAACTTTGCCAATGGTACTGGAGAAACTAGATCCTCTTCCCACACAGCTTTACGTAACCACCGCTGGCCCAACCAAGGAAATCTTTTTCGACCTCCTCAACCCGTCGATTGGGAATGCCTGGGAGAATTTCAACAGGACCCTGGAGCTCCTGCCTTCTCTGAATACCAGGAAAGTAATCAGGCACACCCTTGTGAAGGATGTTAACATGCCATACATAGAGGAATATACCAGGATGGATAGGATAGCCGATCCCAATTTCATCGAATCAAAGGGCTATGTCCATGTTGGCCAGTCAATAAACAGGCTGGGCATTGACAATATGCCATCGCATGATCTCATAGTAGATTTCAGCAGGCAGCTTGGGGAGAACCTTGGCTATGAACTTGCTTCCGAAAGAAGGGACAGCAGGGTAACGCTCCTGGCAAAGGACCCTGCCATGGCAAAGATCGATTTCAGCGCCATTGGCGGCAGCAAATTCTAAAAATTTCCCTCAAATTTCCGGAATTTTTGACTATTTTCATGAGGGAAAATTTCAGTAATCCCGAACCATGGGCTTAAGATAGCCCAAGATGCACAACGTTTACGGCGAGGATTGACAGGTTGCCTTTTGGAGATGCCATGGAGAATATGGCGAAGCCATCCCCAAATGCAATAGGGTCTGCGGGTATCCCACCTTGGCCATACAAAGAAGCCAGTGGGTAGTATATTCTATTCCAGGCAATTTTTCCTGATGTCAGATTAACGACAAAATAATGGTAATGGGAACCAATGACTGAAATTACCGCATATCCATTTGTAATGCCAAATATGCTTGAAGCGGAAGATATGGGGACGGAAAAGGAATGCCCCAGCGTCCACATTATCTTCCCCTTCGTTGAAATAGCGCTGTAAACACCGTTATTCAGGCTTAGGATTACACCCTGTACAAGCGATATGTTCTTGCCGGCGACACCAAAAGAACCGCTAAATTGACCAGTGCTTGAGTAAATTGATTCCAAGTTGAAGTTCCCCTCAGATGAGTTGAGAAAGTAAAATTCATTTCCGGTTGCCCAGAATCCCTCAATATTACCCTGGGAAGTAT
>JAJZKX010000100.1 GCA_021850745.1 Thermoplasmata archaeon | reverse complement strand
TCTGGCATCCGAGAACACGGTAGACGTTTACCCGCTTTATCCTGAGTCATCATTGAAAACAAGGGAAGCAAAGAAAGCATTCAGAAACTTCAGAGGAAATATTGTAGGGCCGGAACCCCCTGATATCTCTAAATATGAAATAGCCGTGGATGCACTGCTTGGATCAGGCATCATAGGAGTTCCACGGAAGCCAGTTTCTGATATCATTGATGCGATAAATGCCTCAAAGATCCACATAGTCTCCATAGATATCCCATCAGGAATGGGCTCCCCGGTAGCGGTATCTCCGGAGCTCACCGTTACTTTCACAGACATAAAGGAGGGTATGAACAAGTCGAACAGTGGAGAGATCCTTATCCGTTCCATTGGAATCCCGGATGCGGCATTCAGGAACAGCGGACCTGGAGATTTCCTCTATCTGCGAACTCCTGAGACAGGGTCTCACAAAGGAATGAATGGGAAGGTGGCAATAATAGCTGGCCACACATATTATGGTTCGGCTGTCATTTCAGCTCTGGGGGCGATAAAGTCAGGATGCGATCTTGTAAGGGTCTACACATCCCGTGAGAATCTCCCCGTGGTCTCTGGATATGATCCGCAGATAATCACAATGAATTCAGGAATCCTCAGCAAGGAAGAAGTACTAAGATCCGACTCCATACTTATTGGATCTGGATGTGGCACTGTGAATCTCGACCATGAACTGGAGGCAATAAGTGGGTTCAAAGGATTCATTGTCGTGGACGCGGATGGCTTGAGGGTGATTGATAGAATAATAGATGCATCTCCCCAGGCGAGAGTATGTATCACTCCCCATGCAGGCGAGTTCATGATGATAAGCGGCAGACCACCTTCAATCGAGGCTGCCATAGAATATTCTGAAAAAACGGGTGCCCTTGTTCTCCTGAAAGGCGAAAAGGACATAATAACAGATGGCCGTATTTATAAGGTCACAGAGGGGGGAAACCCGAGAATGACCATGGGAGGAACTGGTGATCTGCTTGCAGGCATTCTGACATCTCTTCTTCCCCGTTCCAGCAGTCAGCTTGCTGCAGCCTGCATGGCCTCCTTCGTTAACAAGAAGGCTGCGGACATATGTTACCAGGAAAAATCATCATGGTATGACATACACGATATGATAAGAAAGATCCCGGAGGTGTTCAGGTATTACAACCAATATTGATAACCACGCCAGGAGCGGCAGGTGAACTCTATGTCGGATGAACGTTCAGCCGAGAATATGGATAGCTTTCATGGTGAAGACTCAGAAATCCCATCTTCGATTCTGGAGGCATTTTTAAAATCCACTGAGAATTCAGGCAGCTATCCATGCATAATATTCGATGACATTCACTTCTCATACAGGACAATTGACCAGATGTCAACCCAGCTAGCGGAATTTCTGAGGGAAAATGGATGCACCGGTGGTATGGATGTTGCAATCTGTCTCCCTATGTCTCCTCAATTCCTTATTTCCTATCTTGGTGTGATCAAGGCCGGATCAACTCCTGTTATCCTTGGAGAACTTAGAAAGAATGAGTTTGCCCAGGTTGCGAATCTGATCCCCTTAAAATGGATCATAATGAGATCAGATTCCAGAATAGAACCTCCTGATGGTTCAAAGGTTATCACAGCCAGGATCGGTGACCTCCTGACCTTTATGAAGGCCATGAGAAATGAAAGAGGACACGCACCCAGAGCAAAAAACATAATTTCGACCCTGACAGAAATCATTCTTGATAAGGTTACCTATGATCACAGCGGCCCTGAGATCAAATATTCCGTCACAGGATTTCTCTCCTTCAGCATTACCGGAGAACCCGAAATATTGAAATTCAGTGATCAAGTCCTTATGAGAAAGGCAGGAAACTGCAGGAAGGTACTTTTAAACCAGGGTGTAAAATTCCGAAATGTCTCAGTGATCCCTCCATCGGCACCTGAAGGCCTTATTTTCTTTTTCATCATTCCTGCAATGACTGAAGGATACACAGTTGCCTGTTTTCAGAATAAGTCGCTCAAGAGGGTCCTGAGGGATGCTGATATTTACAATGCAAATTTCCTCACAATCATACCTGAGATGCTGGGTTCAGGAAAAGAGTTTCATCTGAAGAACAGAGACAGGATCAGGGGGATAATAATAAATTCGTTTTTCTCACCCTCTGAAATGAAAAAATCATTTACCGCAAGCTCCAGGATCAAGCTGATTGAGTATTTCGGAACTCTTGAAACCTGCGGTATTACCCATATTTCAGACCCTTCATCCCCCGAATACCTCAGACCCATCATATCCGGTGAGACATTCCTGATGGGTGAAGAGAAGGAAATAATCAGTGATCCTGGCAAGCCTGGTGCTCTCTGGTGCAGAATATCAGAGGGTAGCCTCAACTGGAAGGATGATTCCATATACCTTGGGTATCACGCACAGTATGATACAACTGGTGCACTGATAAGGATCACAAGCGACAGAGACCTGGGTATTTTAAGGGGAAGAAATGTGAGCGGGAGATTCCTTGAACAGAGCTGTGGTCTCCCGCCGCACACCAGGGAGATAGCAGTGGTATTCACCAGCGACTCAGGTGGTTTAATTTATCCAGTGTTTTACTGTGTCCCTGATGGGCATGGAAAACTGGAAGACAAAAAGGTCCTCACTTTCCTTTCTGAAAACTCAAGCTTCCTCGATGGCAATGGAAAGATAGTGTGGAAGAAGGAACTTCCCAGGAGTCTCTCAGGAAAAGTCCTGAAAAATATCCTGTTAAATGAGAAATAAAAGAAAATGCACCAATAACAATAAGTATTTCATAGTAAATCTGACTGACTGCGTATAATGAGGAAAAATGCCTTAGTGATGTTCACATTTATTGTGGTATTTCTGTTCCTGGTTTCAGGGTTCAGTGTCTTTACCTCACCCGGTGCTCATAACTCCACGAATGTAAATAAAAACAATGACATTTATGATTTCTCCATTCTCCCTTATGAAGGAATAAGTCTAAAAAATGGCACGCAGGCATCAAACAACATGACTGTGACCTTATCCCTGAAACCATCAAATCAGGCAGCCCTTTCAGGACTCCTGTATAACCTCTCAGATCCATATAGCCCGGAGTATCGGCATTACATCACCGCCCTTCAGTTTGACAGGGAATTCTCCCCCAACCTCTCCTATTATACAGATTTGAAAAACTACTTCTCGGGATTCGGAATTTCAGACATAAAGACTTTTCCAAACAGGCTTATAATTACCCTATCGGGAACATCCAGGCAGTTTTCCGAGGCTTTCAATGTCACCATATTATCCAGTAATAACGGGTCGGTCTTCGGTCCGGACGGGATTCCGGAAATGCCCCAATGGGCTATCAGCGGAATTTCTGGAATTCAGGGGATCAGTTCAGCATCGGCGGCTGTCAGCGCACCTGTTCTTGTTGAACCGGCAGATCTGAATTTCTCAGGTGTTTTCCAGACTTCTTCACTATTCCCAACACCGGTTTCCAAAGGAGGAGTACAATACAGCTATGGTTCCGACTATCAGGTTGCTTACAACGAAACAGGCCTTTTCACCTCAAGTTATGATGAGAATGTCAGCATCGCAACCATACTCTGGTCAGGGTATTATAACTCCTCTTCTGGATCCTCTGGATCCACTGTTAATGTAGGTCCTTACAACCCCGCGGACCTGGGTAACTATTTCAACCAGTCATCCTCATACCCATCGAACGAGCCAAAACCAAAGTTTGTGGCAGTACCGGTTGATGGGGCACCTCTTCCCTCACAGTCAGCAAGCAAGGATACTTCAGGGGCTGTTACGGAAAATACCCTCGATCTGGAGATGGCGGGAAGCCTTGCACCAGGTTCTACCGTATACAATGTATATGGCCCCACGAGCAATCTGGCATACATTACTGATGCACTGAATGCCGTGATAAGCAATACCAGTAAAACCGGCCTGGGAAACGTGTCAGTCGTTTCAATGTCATTCGGAACATCAGATAACGTCAACTCAACATGGAATGGCATCCTTCAGGAAGCCCAGGCAAGGGGAATTACAGTACTGGCAAGCAGCGGTGATTCAGGAGATAACCAGAACAGCCCAAAGTATATAACATCAAACAGCCAGTTCCCCTCAACATATGTTCAGTTCCCCTCCAGCCTTGCATATGATTCATATGGGGTCACTGCAGTGGGCGGAACAACACTGATTCTGAACAGCAACTCGCTTGCAATAGCCAACCAGACTGTATGGTATGAATCATCGGCCTATACCAATAACCAGCCTCTGGGCACGGCAAGTGGGATAAGTGCCTATTATCAGGAACCCTCCTGGCAATTGAACTCTGAGGCAAACCCAATAATAAGCAGTTACGGTAGTGGTAGAGGCGTTCCTGACATAGCTGCAGTGGCAAACAACACACTTATTTACCTGACGAACTCCACCGGATATTCAGGTACTTTCATACTGGCAGGAACGAGCGTCGCCTCTCCTGTAGAGGCCGGCATAGTTGCAACTATCAACCAGTATCTCAACTCAAAGGGCGAAAACAACCTGGGTTTCCTGGATCCAACAATTTACAGACTTGGAAACGATCAGTACACAACAGCTGGGAACAGGTCAAAACTGGCAAATCCGACTCCTTTCTACAACATAATATATGGTGGAAATCACTTATTCTCGGCCCGGACTGGATATAGCCTAGTTGCTGGAATGGGAAGCATAAACGCATTTGCATTTGCTCAGGATTCTATCACCCGGACATACCATGTATATTTCAATGAAACTGGTCTCACATCAGGAAAGGAATGGTCTGTCTCATTCAACGGGATAGTTTATTCAGGAAAATCCTCATCCATTGAAGTCAATACAACTGACGGAATACAGAACTATTACATTGCGCCTGTTGGAATGATGAGCCCCTCGCCCCAGGTTGCTTCACTGAATATATCTAACTCAAATATTACTGTGAAAGTGGTATTCAGCCAGGGATTTGCGGTGAAGTTCATTGGATCTGGTATACCTGCCGTGAATCCTCTTAATGGTGGCCAGGATTCATTTACAGTATATCTGAACCATTCCACGGAATCCTATGAGACTGAGTATGTATCCAGCGGAGGAGGTTCATACGCATACGATGTTCTTCCATCTGGAAGTTATGACTATCGCGCCGTTGCCTCGGATATGAATTATGTGGTCAACCGGTCAAGCCTTACGGTCAACAATTCAAATATTACAGTCCCTCTGAATTTCACTCTGGGAACTTTCTCCATCACCTTTGTCGAAAGCGGATTGCCTGCTAACCAGCGGTGGTCGGTTTACAATGGAACAAAGACTCTCTATTCAAACAATACTACAATACGGTTCATCTCACTGGGTGGTTCCTACGATTTCGAGGTAAACTACTCCCAAAACTATGTACCCTCATTCCTCCTTACAAACCTGACAACAGACGGTTCCAATTTAACCATTGACGTAAGTTTCACCTATGGCTATTATGTCAATTTCACTGAGGCGGGTCTTCCCCAGAACACGACATGGGGTGTAGAGCAGGGACTATATCTTTTTACATCAAACCAGTCCAGCATGGTTCTGGTATTCGCCAATGGAACCTATTTATTCCAGATGGAAAAAATTCGGGGATATATTTCAAGTGCACCTTCAAGCTTCACAGTGAACGGGCATAATGTCAGTATTACGGTATATTTCAGCAGGGAACAGTCACTTATCGGAAAAATGGAACTGCTATACGCCCTGATTGCCCTTGGCATCATTGCTGTAATTGCGGTGGTGTTTGTTTCGAGAAAACACTAGGGGGTAATGTTTTATTTCAGGTGAGTAATAGTATCCTAATTTGTCATTCAGGGCTCTGGGAAACATTTAATTAGGTATACCTAATAATGATGAGTGCAGTTCTACCTTGTTCTGATCTTTTCAGCAATTATCGGGCTTTCAATCTATCTCGCTCTTCCATTTATTCTAAGGAACAGCTATGGGGAAAGAACATCCAAAGTGCTTGTATCCGTTGCAATTGGAATTTTGATCTTCCTGCTTGCGGATGTATTCTCAGATGCTTCAGGAATGCTTTATAACGGTACTCTTGGGGGATACGGTTCTTTGCCTTACTACGATGCAATCTTTTCAATCTCCCTGATTGCCGGGTTTTTCATGCTGTTTGCATTCGAATTCCGATCAGGAAAGGAACTGAAACCATTACACATCTCTCTGATGATTGCTGTTGGAATAGGGCTCCAGAACCTTACTGAAGGCCTTGTGTTTGGTGCGGATGCTCACTCCATAGGTTTAACCGGGGTTGCCCTGGTCATATTCGTAGGGTTCATAATTCAGAACATTACAGAGGGTTTCCCAATAGGTGCCCCGTTTATCTCAGATTCCAGAGGAAGGGGAAAATCTCTCTTTCTACTTTTCCTTATTGGAGGATTTCCAACAATCCTAGGAGGTGGTGTCGGATTTTATTTTAACTCTGTACCATTTGATCTGGTATTCGATGGACTGGCAATTGGGGCTATTTTATATATATTGCTCCCCATGCTCAGGAGCATTCTTCTGGGTCAGACCAGAAAAATAAGATCCCTGGTTTACTCCGGAGTATTTCTGGGATTTCTGGTGGGGCTTCTGGTGAACCTTATTTAATCAAAGTGCATCCATCATACCGGATAACTCGTTCTCCGCTGGAAAGGTGCATGAGATGTTTCCATTAACATGGATCAGCTATATACTGATATTTAATGGAATATATGCCCGATAAACAG
>JAJZKX010000099.1 GCA_021850745.1 Thermoplasmata archaeon | reverse complement strand
ACATTCATGTCCTGCGCTCTGACGGCAATCAGGCCATTCACGGAAAAAAAACGCCTGTAATTTATACGCTTTGATGCATACAGCCAGAACACCGGCCTCAGTGGAATATCCCTGATGATTTCTTCCAGGGTTTGAATGCTGCTGATCTCAATATCCGGAAGTGGATTGCTGGTCTCCTCTGACCGGCTTTCCATACCATTCTTCTGACTGGTGTTACCGGTTATTTCCGGCATTTTCCGAAGTGGGATATCCAGGGGTCCAGCATGCAGGACAGGGATTGACCCGGGCGTTATGCTTACCCTGTGCTGATTCACCAGAGAAATGAGGCTCTGAGGGAGAAATGGAAAAACTACAGAATCATTTGGAGAGAATGGATTCCTGGATGTGTCGAAAAGCCATCTGAATTTTCGCGTTCCATCAATGAAAGCTGCTTCCACGTAGGGATTCTCAGGGCTGTATGCCATATGGTTTGGGACTGTATCCAGCAATATGCCGAGACCCAGAGATGAGCAGGTGGAGCAGAAATTTCTGAAGGCGCTTTCACCTCCAAGTTCAGGATTAACCTGGCCAAAATCGGTAACATCATAGCAGTGGTTGCTGCCTGATACTGCCCTCATTATGGGTGAAAGATACACATGTGATACGCCAAGGGACCTCAGGTAGGGCAGAACCTTCTCAGCTTCATCCAATGGGAAATCCCTGTTGAGCTGAATCCTGTACACAAGCCGCATATTGCTTTCCGTCACTGGATCAGCCTTCCTGAAATGCATATTTTACGGCAAATTCCAGCAGTTGCTGTATCATAGAATCTCCTGTATCACAGCAGCTGCGTCAAAGTTCAGCAGATAATTGCTGCCCGGGAGCTTCTGAGGTAACCCGTCTACAGATGGTACATTTGTATCGGCATATATCTCCCATCCTTTTTCACTTTCTGGAAGAATGAAGTTGACCGGGCTGCTTGATGAGTTGAAGATCAGCAGAAGATCCCCGCCAGTGACAATATCGTCCCTGTAGGATATTTCCCTTGTCTCGCGTCCTGAAAGCCTTATCATCAGGGCGTGAAGCGATGGATCGTTCCAGATGGCGGCCGTCATGTCCCTACCCTCAGGGGTCATCCACTGTATTTCTGCCCTACCAGTTGCTGGATTTGGGGTGCTCCGAAAGAAATTTCTCCTCCTCAGCACAGGATTTGACCTCCTCAGGTGAATCATATGGCGCGTGAATTTAAGAAGGGAAGTCCTTTCCATGTCTAGATTCCAGTTATACCAGCTGATCTCGTTGTCCTGGCAGTATGCATTGTTGTTTCCCCTCTGTGTCCTGCCAATCTCATCACCACCCAGCAGCATTGGTACCCCCTGTGAAACAAGCATTGTAAAGATGAAATTTTTCATTCTGCGGAACCTCCTTCCCAGGATCTCCTGGCTGTCAGTTTCCCCTTCCACCCCGAAGTTATAGCTGTAATTCTCGTCCGTTCCACCCTGGAAAAGCTCTCCGTTTGCCTCATTGTGTTTACTGTTGTATGAAACAAGGTCATACAGCGTAAATCCGTCGTGGGACGTTACAAAGTTTATGCTCGAGTGCGGTCTCCTTCCATCCTCCTCATACAGATCGGGCGAACCTGATATTCTTGTTGCAAACTCTGCGAGAGTTCCGTCATCGCCCCTCCACATCCTCCTGATCAGATCCCTGTACTTACCATTCCATTCCGCCCACTTAGGAGGGAAATTTCCAACCTGATATCCACCTGGTCCCACGTCCCAGGGCTCGGCTATGAGTTTCATTGTTGAAATTACCGGATCCTGGTGTATCGTGGCCAGAAATGGTGATAGCATATTCACGTTGTAAAGCTCACGAGCCAGAGTTGATGCCAGATCAAATCTGAAGCCGTCCACCTGCATATCTGTAGCCCAGTACCTCAGGCTGTCCATTATGAGCTGAAGAACCTGTGGATTCCTTGCATTCAGGCTGTTTCCTGTTCCCGTGAAATCAGAGTAAAACCGGGGACTATCAGGATCAAGAATGTAATATGTGGTATTGTCTAGTCCCCTGAAGCTCAAAGTGGGGCCAAGATGATTCCCCTCTGCTGTATGATTGTAAACCACGTCCAGGATGACCTCAATCCCGTTCTCATGAAATTTCCTGACCATGTCCTTGAATTCCCGTACCTGAGTCCCGGGGGGACCGGAAGAGTAGCGTATATCCGGAGCGAAAAATCCAATGGTGTTATATCCCCAGTAATTCACAAGTCCAGAATCAACCAGCATCTTCTCATCCACATGATGGTGCACAGGAAGGAGCTCCAGAGAAGTTATGCCAAGATCCTTCAGGTATCGGATCATGGGTTCGGATGCAAGTCCGGAGTAAGTCCCTCTGATCTTTTCATCAACCTGAGGATTTGTGATTGTGGCTCCCCTTACATGGGTTTCATATATGATAGTCCTGTTCCAGGGATGCCTGGGCTTTTCAACTCCTCCCCAGTCGTAGCTGGAGTCAACAACGATTGATTTTGGCACATACTTCTCATCAGGTGCTGCATCGATCTTGAGGTCTTTTTCCTGGGAATTTATGTCGTATGAAAAAATGCTGTCATTCCATTTTACAACACCACTCAGGGCCTTTGCATACGGATCAATTAGAAGCTTACTCTTATTGAACCTCTGCCCATTCTCCGGATCATATGGTCCATCCGCTCGATAGGCGTACAGCTGCCCGGGTTTGATGCCAGACACAAAACAGTGCCACACATGTGCATCCTGCTCCTGTAACCTTATGGTTTCCACAGCTTCGCCGTCTTCCCTGTCATAGAGTTCCAGAAAGACAGCACTGGCATTTTCTGAATAAATGGCGAAATTCACTCCCCCATCAACTGTGGTGGCACCAAGGGGGTATTCGCTCCCCCTCCTTACTCTTTCAACATTTTCCACAATATATCTACCTCATCTGCTGCACGGCAATCACATGAAGCTGCCGCTTCCACTCAGCGTCTCAACAAGGGCCCGGGCCGGTATGATTATCCAGTCTGGCCGGTTGTTCATCTCATAGTTTGCCTCGTATACTGCTTTCTCAACCTCATAATAGGCTGCAGTTTTCATGAAGTCCCGGAAGTCCCTTGGAATGGTGGGGAGATCACTGGATTTCTGGAAATACGCCTTAAGGAAAACATCACGCAGTTTCAGGGAAATTTTTCTAGTTTCACTGGCCAGTAAAGTATCAGATTTTGAGTAAAAACTTAAAGCGTAGTCTATTGAGCGTGTCATGCCAGCAACATCCTTCAGGACACATCCGAGGGATGATCGCTCCGTTTCGCCCCTGAGTGGTTCACCTTCGAAGTCTATAATTATGGGTCCACGTGTTGTCCTGAGTATCTGCCCCAGGTGAAGATCACCGTGAAACCTGATCTTCTCCACCTCATACAGGGGAGAGAAGTCGAAGTTGTCGACAAAATTTCTGATAAGATCGTAAAAATCAATGCTGTCGTATATTCTTCCATTGATTGAAAGAGAAATGGATGTCCTGCGCATTGCAGATGCAAGATCCATGTATCTCCGTTTAATCCGGGTTATGTCACCTGATGTGAAGAGTTCATGGCCGAAGCCCGGATCATCTATGCTGAAAAGTGCCCTGTGCATTTCTGCAACCGTTACTGCAAGCTCTGTGGCAGCTGAGGTCATTTCCTCAATTATATCTTCAACCACAGCCTTTCTGCCATGGGTGAATCTGCCAATCAGATCCTTACTCAGTTCAAGAAAATAGCGCCAGTAATCGCCATCATTCTGGACATTTTCCTGTATGGAAACCACGGAAAGCAGAGGTTCCGGTTCATGGATCAGCTGTGCAATTGGTCTGGGTATATTTCTAAAGTTCGTTTTTGTATAGAGCTTGACCGGAACCGTAAAGTCAGGATTATGGGGTGATATGGGCCGGCGAAACACCTTGCATATGTATCTTTCTCCCACGGTAAATGAGGAATTTGACTGCTCCACGTTAAGTGGCGTTATGACGGGATGCGCTGTCATATATGACTGGAATTCTTCTGCATATGGACCCTGAATCACAATTCGACCGTTTGAGCCAGAAACAGCGCCATCCGTAGCTAGGAGTGACATGAATGAGGATATGCTTCCGTTCTCCACTGCATCCCCAAACTGGGATGAATCGAAGGCAGATGGAGTTATTACAATGGTCGATCCGCCTGATGTTGTGCTAATGTCAACAATTACGATGGCAGATTCGCTGTCCCCTATAGTTTCCGGAACTGCATCCACAAGGCGGGCATCCACAATGGAATCAGACTTGAACGGAAACCACCTCTTGGTCTTCAGCTGTGCAAGCAGCCCAATGAGCGTAGATCTGTCAAGGACAGATGAAAGATGAACAGTATTATGCAGTGACATTTGGTGCCTCCATGATAAGCCAGAAATAGGAATGCCTGGGCATTGTGAAGAAGTATGGCAGCTCACCTATATCCGGGAACCTCACAGAACTTATTGTCTCCCGGAGATGCCATCCGTTGAATTCTGAAAGGTCAAGTCTGGTGAACCCTGGCTTCCTTCCAAGGTTGTATACGCATAGCATTCGTTGTCCCTGGTATTCCCTTATGAATGCCAGTATCTGCTTGTCCTCGGACTTGAGAAACCTTATTGATCCACGCCCCAGCACCTGCGAATTCTGCTTCCTCACGATGATCATACGCCTGAACCAGTTCAGGAAAGATGTTGGGAGCCGTGACATGGAATCCACGTTGAAGCTTTCATAATGATAATTAGGATTTGTTATTACCGGCGAGTAAAGTGCCTCGGAATCTGCCCTTGAAAAACCGGCATTCCTGTCATAAGACCACTGCATTGGTGTTCTCACCCCGTTCCTGTCCCCTAGATATACATTATCTCCCATGTTGATCTCATCACCATAATAGAATATTGGAGACCCAGGGAGGCTCATGATGAGGGCATGCAGAAGCTCAAGCACGTATCTGTCGTTGTCCACAAGCGGCGCAAGTCTTCTCCTTATTCCAAGGTTAAGCCTCATCTTTGGGAGTTTTGCATATTCCTTGAACATGAGGTCTCTTTCTTCATCCGTGACCATTTCTAAAGTGAGTTCATCATGATTTCTGAGGAAAAGCCCCCAATCACATTTCTCCGGTATGGGCAGGGTTTGCTTTATTATATTTACAATAGGGAAGGCATCCTCCTTGGCCAGTGCTATGAATACCCTGGGCATCAGTGGGAAATTGAAGTTCATGTGGAACTCATCCTGGTTTCCGAAGTAAGCCTTTGCGTCCTCGGGCCATTGATTAGCCTCTGCCAGAAGAATGCATCCAGGATATTCTCGATCTATCATCTTCCTGATTTCCTTGAAATACTGGTGAGTTTCCGGAAGATTTTCGCAACTTGTCCCCTCCCTCTCGAATAGATATGGGACAGCGTCACATCTGAACCCGTCCAGTCCTTTGTCGAGCCAGTACCTGATCACATTCATCATTTCTTTCCTTACATCGGGATTATCATAGTTGAGATCCGGCTGGTGGCTGTAGAATCTGTGCCAGTAATACTGCTTGGAAACCGGATCCCAGGCCCAGTTAGAAGTCTCAGTATCCACGAAGATGATGCGGACACCCCTGTATTTGTCAGGATCATCTGACCATACAAACCAGTCCCTTTTAGGATTGTCCCTGCTTGATCTTGCTTCCCTGAACCAATCATGCTGATCCGAGACATGGTTGAGAACCAGATCTGCAATGACCCTGATGCCTCGTGCATGGGCTTCTGAGACGAAGCGCTCGAAATCCTCCACGGTGCCGTAGTCCGGCAGAATTGAGTAATAGTCGCTTATGTCATATCCATCATCTTTCAGGGGTGATTTATAGAAGGGCAGGAGCCATACGCAGTCCATGCCTATGCTCTTGATATAATCAAGCTTCATGGTAAGCCCGTTGAAGTCCCCTATTCCATCGTCATTGGAATCGAAAAAGCTTCTCACTGGTACCTCATAGAACGAGGCATCCCTGAACCAGAGTTCGTCATCGCTTCCGAGCATTCTACCCTCTCACCAGTATGTGTGCAGGCCTGTATTCCGGCACCAGCCTGACGTAGTTATACTCATTATGCCAGCAGTATTTCTCTTCTGTGATCATGTCCTGGACATCGTATCCGGCACAGTCTGATGACCTGACCCAGTCCGGGGGTACCTGAACCATTGCGTCACAGATTTCATATGGATTTATGTTAACAACCACCATAACAGAGGGCGCTCCCGGATATTGGCGGTAATATGCAAGTATGCTGGGATTGCTGGAATTCAGGAACCTCACATTTCCATGCAGCCGGAAGTTCACAACATTCTTTCTTATGGCGTTCAGCTTTGAAATTATATCCCTTATGTTGCCGTCGGCATGCCAGTCCCTCTGTTTGATTTCATACTTCTCGGCATCCATGTACTCCTCCTTCCCCGGTATTCCCTCGTTCTCACACAGTTCATATCCGCTGTAAATGCCCCACAGCGGGGAAAGTGTTGCTGCAAGTACTGCCCGCATAATGAATGCAGGCCTACCAGCTCTCTGCAACACAAATGGCAGAATGTCCGGTGTATTCGGAAACAGCATTGGCCAGAAGAATGAGGACACCTCAGGGCTGTTTATCTCATTGAAATATTCCTTTATCTCCCAGTCAAAATTCCTCCAGGTGAAATATGTGTAGGACTGCTGGAAGCCTATTTTGGAGAGCTTATACATCACAGAGGGCTTTGACATCTATCCGCTGAATTTTGATACCGATGATGCTGAGAACCTCTGGAAGGAGATGCTGAGCATTTTCCAGT
>JAJZKX010000098.1 GCA_021850745.1 Thermoplasmata archaeon | reverse complement strand
GTCCCTTGTCATACAGGTGAACTGGACATGGATAAACTCAGAATATGGCACAGATGTCCCTGTTGCAAACCTGACAATGCTGCAACCTGCAGCAACTGCTTCTTACCTGGTCAACGCCACACTCGTGAATACCAGGCATTGAAGATGCACTTTCATGGTGATGGAAACCTTGCATAGAGCCAAATGATGGAGAGGCATGGCTCGTGCAAGGCTAAATAGCCATATTCCTGCATAACATCAGGCAGATGCCCATTGCAGGAACGGTACCACTTGCCATGCCCGTTGAACGCAGACCCGCCTGAAACAGAAAAAGCGATCCAGCTGTCCATACAGAGTGTCCCTGGATTCAAAGGGAAGAAAACGGAATATCGGCAGATGAATTATTCTGCCAATTCCCCCAGGTAATCCCTTACCTCCTGGTCCTCTATGTCGGTAAACTCTGTCCCCTCGCTTGAGGCGACTATCTTGCCGTTGTAAATGAGATTAATGTAGTCGGAAACCCTTCTGGCCTGGTTCATGTCGTGTGTGACCAGTATGACAGTATACTTTTCCTTGAGGTCCCTGATGAGATCCTCAACTCTTCTCTTTGCAACGGGATCCAGCGAACTGGTCGGTTCGTCCATCATTATTACCTTGGGCCTCAGTATGATGGCTCTTGCTATGCATAATCTTTGCTGCTGGCCGCCTGACAGTGTGCTTGCCGGCCTCTTCAGGTTCTCCTTCACCTCATCGTATAACCCCACCTCCTCGAGGGCGCCCTGAACCATGGAGTCCATTACATTCCTGGCAACCTTTGCCTGCAGCCTGAGGCCGAATGCAACGTTGTCATATACGGACATGGGGAAGGGGTTGGGTCTCTGGAAAACCATCCCGATTTCCCTTCTCAGCTCAACTTCGTCATAATCCATGAGTCGCTTTCCCTGGAAGGACATGGTGCCCGCAACCTTGAACCCGGGTTCCAGGTCAGTGAGTCTGTTCAGGCACCTGAGAAGGGTGCTCTTTCCCCCGCCGGATGGCCCTACGATAGTGTTTACCCTGTTGGCGTAAATGTCCAGATCAAGGTCCTTTATGATTTCCTTTTTGCCCGCGTTGACTTTGAGATCTCGGATTTCAAGTATTTTTTCCATTTCTTTTCACCTTTGATTTTCCTTTATTTTTTTCTCCGGGGGAGTTTCAATGAATACCTTGTTCAGAATTACAGCAACGGGGCCAAGTATCCTTCTCAGGAACCTGCCCACCAGATCCTCATACTTTGAAACGAATATGAGCACTGATACACCGATGATGAGAATCATTGCCGATATGAAGGCAAGGTTGTGCGCGTAAGCCGATGGCTGGTTTATTCCATTCCATACAAAGTACGTCAGGTATCCCACAGGAGAATGGGTGAGCCCAGTTGGCAGGCCAGCGCTGTTGAAACTTGCCGTGTACAGAAGCTGGGCTGTTTCCCCCGCTGCAATGCTCACTGAAAGCAGAATGCCTGAAAGAATGCCGGCACTCGCCTGCGGCAGGAGTATCCGCGCTGTGACATCCATATTGTCCGCGCCAAGGGCATACGCATTGAGGATTTGTTCCTTCTGGATATTCCTGAATGACATTTCTGTTATCCTCATGACATACGGGAGCATCATCACTCCAAGCGCAAGGCCCCCCGCCACAAGGGAAAAGCCAAGGTGGAACCTGATCACGAGGACAAGATAGCCGAAGAGGCCGATAACTATTGACGGTACGCTTGTAAGGATATCCGTGAAGAGCCTCATGGCACCTGTAATGTACATGCGGGACTTTGCCTGGGTAAGATATATTGCCCCGAATATTCCCGGGACCAGGGAAAACAGCAACCCCATGCCAACTAACTCCCATGTGCCGACAATTCCGTTGAGAAGCCCTCCTTCAGATGTGTTGCCATAGGTTGAAATTATGTTCCAGTTGATGGCCGAAGCACCCCCCTTTATTATGTAGGCGAAAATCGACACAAGGATTACAAGCATGAAACCAAGCGCAGCGTAACCCAGAATCCTTGCCGCCGCATCCTTGGCTTTCCTGGAACTGTGTCCTTTCCATTTTATTTCATTTGACGGAATGTCAGAATTTATCATTTTCAACACCTCTTAAGGCTCCTCTTCCTGCTATCTTCCTTCCAAGGAGGTTAACTGCAAGCGATATCACGAGAAGGAACAGCGAAAGCTCAGCCAGTGCAGAAAGGTTGATTCCGGTCCCCTGGCCAATTGCGCTGTCCAGATACGCCACTATTGCTGCTGCCATTGTGTTGATGCCAGAATATATGCTGGATGGAAGCACATTCACTATTCCCCCTCCAACCATGAGCACAGCCATGGTTTCGCCTAAGGCACGGCCCAGGCCAAGCAGCGCACCGCCATATGTGGATGCCCTGGAATAGCTGGTCGCAAGGTATTTCCCCAGTTCCCATTTGGTTGCTCCCAGTGAAACAAGGCCCTGCTTGATGTCATTTGGAACAGAGTCAAAGCTGTTGACCATCACGGAAGTGATTATGGGGGCAATCATCAGGCTCAGGATAATTCCTGAGGCGATAATTCCGCTTCCAGTGAGCACCTCTCCGGAGAATCCGGGAATGAAGTACAGATTGGCCTTCATCCATGGTTCGATGTTATGCAGCAGCAGCGGTTCAAGGACCACTATTCCCCAAAGTCCGTAGACTACGCTTGGTATTCCTGCAAACAGTTCTATGAGCGATACCAGGGGCTTCTTGGTCTTCTGTGGGAGATAGAGTTCCACGCCAAGAGAAACCAGGAAACTCACGGGAAAAGCTATGAGTATGGCCAGCCCGGAGGAAATAAGGGTACTCTCAATAAAGAGAAGGGCACCGAAAGATGCGCCTGGAGGAACAAGAAACCCCCTTACCATTACGGGCGGGCGGGACGATATTCCCACGTTCCAGATGTACGAGGTGAAGAACGTGGTTCCGTTGAAGAGTATTGATGGCCATGCGTAAACCAGGATAAATGCAAGGATCGTGATGAGTACAAAAGCTGGAACAATAGACATTAGAAAAGTGAAAAAATTAAAAAATTTATTTTTGGCATCCATAATTAACAGATCACCCGGTTATCTGATTTATAAGTGGTTTCGTGACATTGTTTACCACATTCGAAGGCAGAGCAACCAGATTCAGTGGTGCAAGGTAGCTCGACTGGCTTCCATCATTTGGGTTGACAACCCAGTTAAGGAATGCCTGGAGCGCACTCGCCTCTGCAGCACTGCTCTGTGTCTTCTGGACGATTACATACTCCATGTCAGCTATTGGGTATGAACTGGCACCGGGAGCATACTGGACCGCTATGGTTCCGTTGGCTGGAATCTGGCTGAGATACTGTGAAACGGCGGTTGTCACATTTGCGACTGTGGCGTTGACGAAATTGCCATCCCTGTTCTCAAGTGTGGCGACTCCGAAGTGGTCTGCATTTACCTGTGCCTGGTATGTTGCTGCTATGTATCCAATGGTATACTGTGCGCTAGCCATGGCGGAGATGATTCCAGGGTTTCCGATTCCTGTGGTTGCTGCTGCAACTGATGGCCATGTTACACTGACCCCTGAACCCACTGTGTTGTTCCATGTGGCATTGCCTTTGCTCAGGAAGGATGTGAACATGAAGGTGTCGCCGCTTCCATCTGATCTGTGCACAGGTATGATTGTGTGGTTAGGGAATGCACTGGCCGGAACACTGGGATTGAGTGCCTCGATGGCTGGGTCGTTCCATTTTGTTATTGTTCCGTCAAATATGCCTGCAATCACGCCTGCATTCAACCTCAAAGTGTAGCTGTTCAGTGTGGGCACATTGTATGCAATGTACTGGTAGGATATGAGAATGGGAATGTTCATGACCGTTGATGGGGCACTGGATGTCAGCGCTGAGATCATTGCATCAGAGGCGCCGATCTGGACTGTTCCTGCAATGGCACTTGAAATTCCTGTTCCGCTTCCAGTGGAGGCTGTTATTACTGTTGCTCCGGTATAGTTGGCTGCCCATGTGTTGAACACAGGATAGAGGAGGCTTGAGCCCGTCTCACTGAGCGTTATGAGGTTGGAGGAAGTACCCCCGGGCCCATGGATCTGGTTGATCAGCGGCTGCACTATCTTGCTCACCACGTTTGAAGGCAATGGTGCGAGATTCAGCTGGTCAAGGTACTTGCTCTGGCTTCCACCTGAAGGTGAAACAACCCATGAGAGGAAGTCCTTGAGGGCTGTTGCCTTTGCGATTGAAGACTGGCTCTCGTTGATTATGACATACTCCATATCCGCTATGGGGTAGGAAGTGTTTCCTGGTGCAAACTGGACCGCTATGGTTCCGTTGGCTGGAATCTGGCTGAGATACTGTGACACTGCTGTGGTGACATTTGCAACCGTCGCATTCACATAGTTGCCTGCTTTGTTAAGTAGCTGGGCTACGCCAAAGTGGTCAGAATGAACCTGTTGCTCGTATGTCGCCGCAATATAGCCTATGGTGTAAGGTGTGCTGTTCATTGCAGATATGATTCCTGGATTGCCCACTCCGGTGGTTGCTGCTGCAACTGATGCCCAGGTTACGCTTACCCCGGATCCGATATTCCTGTCCCAGGTTGCGTTTCCTTTGCTCAGGAAGGATGTGAACATGAAGGTGTCGCCGCTTCCGTCGGACCTGTGCACGGGTATGATGGTCTTATCGGGGAAGTCTGAGGCTGGAACTGTTGGGTTCAGGGCAAGTATTGCGGGATCGTTCCACTTTGTTATTGTTCCGTCATAAATCCCTGCTATGACATTTGCATTGAACTTCAGGGTATAATTGTTCAAAGTGGGCACATTGTAGGCTATGTACTGGTAAGAGATCAGAATAGGTATGTTAAGAACTGCAGATGGGGCGCTTGAAGTGAGGGCAGCTATCATTGCATCTGATGCCCCTATGTCCACAGTACCGGCTATTGCGCTGGAAATACCAGTTCCACTGCCTGTCGAGGCTGTCGATATAGTTGCATTAGTGTAGTTCTTCGCCCAAAGGTTGAACACAGGATAAAGCAAACTTGACCCTGTTTCGGTCAAAGTGACCTTTGAGGACCCATTGTTGTTATGCAGCTCAAAGGCTGTCACCCCTGAGGCTACAATAATGATTGCAACTACTATTGCAATTATTACATTTCTTGTATTCATTTGGTTCTCCGTTACAACATGAATATGGGCTATTTGGAAAAAGTCCAACATTAATATATGCCTCTAAAGTGCCGTATGAGTCCATATATTCGGATATATATTCTATGGTTCCTTTCCGAAGGTGGATTTATTATTGGGTTTCAGGATCAGCGCATTTTGATTTTCTCAGTGCGAATCAGCAGATCACAGCAGCCATAACACGTTATGGGGATAAGAAAAAATTCAGGGAAAAGTTGGGAGCCGAGTCATATGCATTCCAGCTTTCCTTAGCTTGTGCTTATAGGGCCCTTGAGCCTGCCTGAAGTATCGGATATGGAGAATAACGCCATTACAAGCATTATTTCTGCCACAAGGATCAGCAGGGATCCGATTCCTATAATGGTGGTGACCGCCACAATTGGGGATATAAGGCCAGTGGTGCCGAACAGCCTCATTGACAGGCCACTCTCGATTCTCGACAGGCTTATTCTGATGAATACGGCAGATATCTACATAAGATTGAATTATTACGTTCCTCTGGAAAGGCAGGCTTTGATAACGTTCGAGCCATTCCAAGATGGAGCGAGGATAAAGATCATTTACGGAAGGCTGCCGACAAACGGCCACAGTGACTTTGCTGCCTCTGAAATTGCCATGTACCTCGCCATTCATACAAAGATCATTGAAGCCCTGAGACATTAGAGGCTTGACCTCCCCCTTTTTGTCTAAGATAGAACATCAATTGGATGGGCGTTGGGAAAGTGTTTTCTGCTTCACAGGTTAAGGTTAAGCCAAGCACCTTATTCGTTCCAATCTCAAAGATATGGAACAGGATTCCTGCTTGCCTTCAGGTATTTTTTGCACTGGTCAGGAAAGATGCATTTTTTGCAGTTTGACCTGAAGCATTTTCTTCCAATGTTCACGAGAAATGATTCCATCATTCCGTATGACGCGCCCATTTCGTTGGAGAGCGGAAGAGGGTCAATCCCCAGCATGTAGGCAGTTGCCTTCACGAGGGGAGAAGGCAAAGGGTTTGCTTTCTCCCATACCCCAACCATTTCCCTGAGAAATATTCCAACAGTTACATCGCCAATACCTTTTGCGAGGGACTTCAGGTTCTTGGGCAGATCTTCCCTGGAGGATTTTTCGTGGATGCTGTTTAGAGAACCTTCTGAAATTAAGTTGTTTGTAAGTTCAAGAAGTTTTGTCGCAGTCCTGAAATCGTATCTGGTGTAGCCCCCCGAATCAAGTACGCTCACAAGCCCTTCCCAGCCTCTTTCCGTTATTGATTCTGGAGAGATGAGGCCCTCAAGTTTGAACAAGTAAAAAGTCCGGACAGCAATGGATTCAGATATCCTTGCACCGAAAAGGACAGAAAGGAGGAACCACGGGAAAGGATCGGCCTTTAGGTCAATGTGGAACCTGGCTGGATAAGATATGCCAATGGATTCCACCATCTCCCTGCTAATCATGCACCAATGATCCGGTAAAGGCATAAGCTGCTTCTTCCTAACCGGGCGGCCATGGGTTTTTCCACACTACATTGCCTTATATCCTTGAATTCCGGAAACTACCTCGTGAAGAGATCTTTGTATTTGCCGTAAAACATTACCATAGCCGCTGTTGTCACGAGCGCAATTCCACCCAGAAGGGCAAAGCTGTCCTGGAATCCCAG
>JAJZKX010000097.1 GCA_021850745.1 Thermoplasmata archaeon | reverse complement strand
AGGGATCAGAATATACTATCGTTCCAAATTATCTATACGTATTCTCTGCAGCTTTTACTCTCGGGAAATTGATTTATAATATCCTGAATCCAGATTTAGGTTCATAGAGAGCTGGGAAAGCTTGGAAAGACTATTATCATCCACCTCGATTCCAAATTTAATTGAATTTAGATATAGGGCCCGTCTCCGTTCTCCTGGCGCACTAGAGCGGGGTGAAATTTCCTTAAACCTTGCAAAATAGTCGGATACATCTCTTTTAAAGTCGCTGGTTAGTGCAAAAAAATCTGGATTTATAACAATAATGCCAAATCCATTATTCCAAGGCCTTCCAAGTTCGTTCCATGTTTCAACTAGGGTTCCGGTAGACGATCCAGATAGCAATCCCGATAGCAGATCAATAGCCAGTCCAAGCCCAAAACCTTTGTACCCACCGAAGGGAAGAAGCGATCCATTCATTGCTTTGTTCGGGTCATTTGTTGGATTTCCTTCTGCATCAAGTGCTAAATTGTCGGCTAACTTTAGCCCATTCTGTGCACTCTTTCGAATCATTCCGAATGAGGTTTTTGAGATTGCGAAATCTAGGTTAAAGTTTCCATTGTCGGAAGGTATGCTTACACTTAGCGGATTTGTGCCAATCACTTTCACCCCTCCGTCTGGTGGAGAAACGGTGGGGTGCCCATTAGAGAAGGAGACTCCGATAAACCCCTTGCTCGCGCACATGTCGGTTATATACTCCAGCATTCCCGCATGGTGAGCATCTTTCAATACAGCCATAGCTATACCAAATTGTTCCGCCATTTTCATTGCCTCGAGAGAGGCAATATATGTTGCATATATCCCGAAACCAGCTTTCCCGCTCAGGGTTGTTATTGCACCCCTTCTCGAAACAATAACTGGTCTTGATCCCGGTACTAGTGAACCCGTCCTGATGCTGTCAAGATAACTCTGTAGCCTAATGATGCCATGCGTTGTTACTCCCTTTGCCTCAGCGTTAAGCAAACTATCTGCAACTATTAGTGAAATATCCTCCGGCGCGCCGGAATGCGTTAGGATGTCAGCGATCCACTTTTTCAGTACCTCGATCTGGATTCGCATGATCCGCCTACAATCCAACTGGAACAGGAGAAAATTCCCTATGCTTAAGTATCTCTGCCCTTGTCCTTTTGCCGTTCACAACTTTTATAACATATTGGTAAACCCTCTTGCCAGCCTCGGTTCTGGTCATTTCTTCAAAAATCATCCCTGAAACATCTACATCTATGTGTTCAGGTATTCTCTTTACAGTGTGCCTGTTTCCAGTAACTTTTATCACCGGTGAAATCGGCGTTCCTGAAGGATTTCCCATGCCGGTCGAGAAAAGAATAAGATGGCATCCTGCACTCGTAAGTGCAGTAAGAACTTCCTGTGCTGCCGAGGGAGAGTCCATGAAGTAAAGCCCTTTCTCTGCAGGTATTTCGCCAAAACCTAATACATCCTGAATTATTGAAGTTCCACTTTTCAAGATAGCTCCTAGGGATTTTTCTTCTATGGTACTAATTCCTCCTTCAATGTTATCAGGTACCGGGTTGACACCCATAAGGTCAACTCCTAGGCTCATTGCATATTCCTCATTTTTTTTGACTGCGTCCACGATCTTCTTTGCAACTTCTCCATTTTTCGCCCTTTTGGCAAGTACCATCTCTGCACCCATGATCTCGGTGGTCTCTGAAAATATTGCCGTGCCGCCTTGGGAGATAACATTGTCAATCGCGCTGCCAACTGCAGGATTTGATGCAATTCCGGATGTTGCGTCAGTACTTCCACACTTTATACCGATACACAAGTCCGAAACGCTCATAGGTTCCCTAGTTACCTCTGATGCTGCTGAAGACAGTTCCATTGCAATCTTAGTTCCATCTGCAACAGAATCGATTGTCCCCCTATCCAGAACAACAATTGACTCAACTCTCTTTTTTGTCTTGGACCTAATCTCTGAAAGATATCTCTCCGTTGTCTTGTGCTCGTATCCCACTAACAGGGCAGACTGGACATTAGGGTTGAGGATCTGATTTACGATGTTTGTGTGGAATCTTTCACGATTAAGCCCTATTTCAGCTCGGCCGTGTGTATGCAGCAGAAGTGTGGCTCCTTCAACAGCATTAGAAATATTCAGTGCAGCAGTACCAGAAAAGACAGAAAGTGGTAAAACGGCTACGCTGTTCCTTATTCCGGGTTTATTGTCTTCATTCCAGTATCCCCTTAATTCATTCATGCGATCCTTCTCCCCCTCATTGAAACGAGATTGTGAGTATGCACATGATCTCCCCGCTTTATGTCCTCGGTAGCCCTTCCAATAGTTTCTCCGTACTTTATGATTAATTCCCCCCTCTTTATGTTACTCAAGGCAAATTTATGACCAAAACTAATTGTGTTGTTAATAGTTATGTCTGCTCCATCGATGCTCAATTTTGTTTCTGGCTGAAGAACTCGAAGGGCAATTGCCACATTGTCGTGTTCTGAAATTTTCCTGAAATCGTCCATCTCTCTCGAATGCATAAACACCAAACACGATAAAAACTTATGTTGAATGCGATTTTGATCTAATTATTACGTCCAACTATGTTCAGAGAAACATCATCACGGTGGTCAATTCTTTGAGATCGATTTCTTGGATCAGATTATGAGATTATCTTATAACACTTTTCTTCTTCATTTCCCTTATCTCGTCACTGTTGAATCCAAGCTCCATCAGTACGCTGTCCGTATCCTCACCAAGTTTGGGTGCTGGCTTCGCTGATCTTATGAAATTTCCCCCGACCTCGAGGGGAAGCGTCGGTAACTTGAGATCTAGACTTTGCTCAAAGCATGATTTATATTGAAGCAATTTCCCTGATAGCTGGACGTGATCGACCAGTTGATCAGGACGATTAAGTTCCGCAAATAGCACATCGGCTTTTTGAAGCCTGTCAATTATGTCTCTCCTGTTCATGGAAATAAAGAGATCATTCAGTATAGCCATCAGGGCCTTCTTATTTTCTAGGCGTTTTTCGTTTACCGTAAACCGTGGGTCGCGTTTGAGTGAATTAAGTTCGAAGTTGTCACAGAATGAGTCCCATTGCTTCTCGTTTATTATCCCGATAAACATTTTTTTACCCTCTTTTAAGCTGAAGAAATCGTATATCGCCCATCTGAAATTAACTTCATTAAGTGGTTCCGGAATTTCTCGCGTCTGCAGGAATCTGGATATAGTTGGACCAAGCAGGAAAGCGCCGGTTTCAAACATTCCAACCAGGATTCTCCTCGATTCCTTCCTGCCCGTCATTGCCCCGGATAGTAAAATTGAAAGGGAAGAAATTACAACAATATTTGCAGCCATCATATCCAAGACAGATGCTCCAGCACGCATGGGATGTTCACGGAGGCCAGTCATGTAGGCAAGGCCAGATTCTGCCTGAGCTGGATAATCCGTAAGTTTCCTTTCGGAATATGGGCCACCGCCAAACCCCTTGATTGAGCAATAGATGATTCGATCGTTTAGTTTCCTGACAACATCATATTCTATTCCAAGCTGGTCCACCACTCCAGGAGCCATGTTTTCGATAAAAATATCTGCAGTCTTCAGGAGCGTGAGTAAAACTTCCCTCCCAGATTCTGTTTTCAGGTTTACGGATACTGATTTCTTGTTCCGGTTGAGGAAATCGAACTGACCAGTTCCAGGGGATCCAGTGTTTTCTCGGTTAGGATCACCGTTAATTGTATTCTCGATCTTTATCACTTCAGCTCCAAGATCAGCAAAAATCAATCCAGCTGTAGGGGCAGAAACAATTATACCCAGTTCTACGACTCTTAGGCCCCTCAATGGTTGCAGGATATCAGGTTCCATAATGTTCACTTCCATTAATTGCATACAATGCTAATATCATCAGTAGGACCGTGGGAGATCAAGCACTTTCGTCGCGATGTACGAAAGAGCCAGATTGTTTGATACCGGAGCTATTATGTGTAGCCTCATCTCCCTGAATTTTCTTTCAATTCCACCCTCTACTGCCATCCCCATTCCTCCCATGGTTGTCATCGCAGCATTTGAAGCTTCAACACCAATTTCAGAAGTTAGGTACTTGAGAATGTTAGCCTCCTTTCCGCATTCAAGATCGTTGTCATAAAGCCATGCCGCTTTGAACCGCAAGGCACTTGCTGCTTCCAGTCTTGCATAAGCAGAGGCCAGTGGGAACTGTATTCCCTGATTCTGTCCGATCTGACGA
This sequence comes from Thermoplasmata archaeon, assembly GCA_021850745.1. Next base: position 2,593 of record JAJZKX010000097.1, on the reverse strand, counting down.
CCGAAGACTACCCTCATTTTTGCATAATCTATTGCCTTTGAAAGTAGGTATCGCGTAGAACCCATTGTGTCAGATGAATTGATTATTCTCTCAGAGTTCATTACGCTAAGCACATGATAGAAACCGCGGTCAACTTCCCCTACGACGTTCTCCTCTGGAACAGACAGGTTCTCTATTAATAACTCATTCGCAGAATGATTGATCATCATGTCTATGGGTTTGGCCTTAACAGTTCCCTCCTTTAACGCCTTCTTCAGGTCAACAAGGAAAAGTGTCATTCCAAGTGTCCTCTTCTTGACCTCGCCCAGTTTCTTGGTCCTGGCAAGCAGGAGCATTAGATCAGATTCCATTACCCGGGAGATCCACATCTTCTGTCCGTTTATGGTGTAGTCATCGCCATTCTTCTCGGCAAATGTAGCTATATTTGTAGTTTCAGTTCCGGCTCTTGCTTCAGTTACAGCAAAGGTCTGGAAGCGCAGTTCACCCCTGGCTATCAGCGGAAGGTACTTCTCTTTCTGACCTTTGTTTGCAATTTTGTTAAACGCTGCGGTGAGGTAAATCTGAGCACGTAGCGCCCCTCCGTCACAGCCTGTTTTTGCTATTTCCTCTATCACGACCGAAGATTCTGTTACTCCAGTCCCGCCGCCTCCATATGAAGCAGGAATCGACATTGAAAGGAAGCCGTATTTCGACATCTGTTCGACAAACTCAGAAGGGTACCTTTTCTGGCTGTCAACCCTCCTCCAGTATGCATCGTCAAACGGTTCACATGCCTGTTTTGCTGTGTCAACTATTAATTTCAATTCCTCATTTATCTGAAAGTCCACTCTTCCCAACTCCCTGTTCACTTGAATCTGGCGTTCCTGTGTCTTGTCATAAATGATTTTTCATAGGATATTACAGGTTTCCCATCGAGCTTATACCCTTCAACAGAGATCTTCACAACTCCCATGGTATCATGTTTCTTCGACACCCTCTTTTCAAGAACAGTTGACCTAGCCAAGAGGGTGTCACCGGGAAAACACGGATTGACGAGCCGTAACTTATCTAGCCCAAGGAAGATCCCGTTAGTGCTGGTTTCAGGTCCTGTAATGGAGTTTACGATCATTAGTATGTAGAGTCCGTTAACAGCAAGTTTTCCGTTAAATGGCTCACCCTCGAAGTTGTCCTTTGCATACTTCAGATTGTAATGTATCTGGTTCTGGTCACCCGTTATAAGGGATAACCAGACACAGTCTGCATCTATCAGGGTTCTTCCTCTTGGATGGTTAATGATCTGTCCTTCTGTCAGGTCTTCGAAGAATATTCCGCTCTCTATATATTCTTTGTTTATCACTGACCTAACCCCTAGTTTTCCGTTATTTCTTCTAGAGTTCTATTTTCAGCTTTCCCTGCCTTTCTCAAGCCAATACCTCCCACGAGGCCCCCAATGAGGCACAAAATTCCATAAACAAGGAATAGTCCTGATGTGTTTACGCTAGCCAGTAGCAGAGGTGTTACAAGCAAGAATAATCCACCTGAAAGCCTGTTGACAAATACGTCAAATCCGGAACCGATGCCTCTGAAAGCAGTCGGGTAGAGTTCGCTTCCCCAGTTAAACGCAATGACAAGCCAGAAGAACGAAACAATAGACAAGAGGATTATGTTGGTCAACAATACAACCGGATAATGTGCTGTTGCAAGGGTCATTATTGAAAGTACGAACATTCCTATTGAGCCTATAAGGAAAGTTGGGACTCTACCCAGCCTGTCGACCGTAAAGAGTACAATACCCGCTCCAACTGCCTGCGCTCCAAAAAACACGAAGGCTGTATATAAAAGGGAGTTTGCCCCAGAGAAACCAAAAGCTTTGAGAACTATCGGGTTAAAAGTTCCTAGAGACCCGGGTATACTGTTGGGAAGGAACATCGCAAAAATTAAAGGTATTGTGATATAGGCAAATCTCCTGCTGAAAAAAGATCTGAAATTCTCGTACTTGACAGATAGGGGCGAAGATGCAAACGCATCCAAATTTACAACTGTTCCCGTTATCTTGGTTATTGAACTGGCAGCCTCTTCAGTTCGTCCCTTCCTCATCAACCACCTGGGAGACTCCGGAACCTTTATCCTTAATATTGCACCGATTGCAGCAGGTATCGCACCACTCGCCAGCAATATTCTCCATTGAAGCTCGGTTATTCCATAATGGAGGAAGAGGAAGTAAGCAACTAGGGTAGCACTCATTCCCCCAAGGCCAAAAAGTATCCAGAAAATAGTCATCAGCCTACCTCTGACCTTTGATGGAGAATATTCGGCCAGCAGGCTAAGGGCTGCAGGGAAATCCCCGCCGAGGCCAACTCCCATCAGGAACCTGAACACTATTAGTTCTGGTAAGGTGGTACTCAGAGCGGAGAGCAGGGCGAACACAGCCATTATTGATAGATCAATGGTAAACGAAAGCCTCCTGCCAATCCTGTCGACAATTGGCCCCCATACGACTGCACCAACAAAGGCCCCGATAAAGAAAACCAGCGCAATGGTGCCGAACATGGTATTGTTTATCCCAAAATAGGGCACAATGCTGAAAGCAGACCCAGAAAATGTAGCGGGTTGT
>JAJZKX010000096.1 GCA_021850745.1 Thermoplasmata archaeon | reverse complement strand
GAGAAAAATGTGCCCTGCTGTCATATGACGCCCTTATCAAGATGATAAAGGATTTTAAAAGCAGAAACCCTCAATAACTGCTGGTTTCCACAACTGATGCGCCTTCAAATTTCCTTACATGTAGGGAGATGTCGGCAGCAGTTTCCAGTTCAGGATGGTGTGTTATAATCACAATCTGTGGGAATATGCCCTCATCGCTGAGATCTTTCATCGCATACTGCAATATCTCCCTCAGGTCATTTCTTCTTTCCTCATCCAGGTAAACAGTGGGTTCATCCATCATTATGGTGCTTATATTTCTTCCAAGGTACTTGGCTATTGCCAGCCTCATGGCAATTGAAACTGCAGTCTTTTCACCACCGCTTAGCTGGGTTATATTCTTTACAGATCCATTCTGCATAATCTCCACATCAAGATCTTCTGATATCCTGATATCTTCCATGTTCAGGTTGAACCTGGAAATGAGGTTCCGGGTGATGGAATTTATTGACTCCAGTGCCATCTGCCTTATGAGCTGCGGTATTCCATCCCTGTTGAAGGCCTTTCTGACCAATGAGAGGAATTCGTAAATCTTCTTCAGGTTCTTTATTTCATCAAGTTCATTCCTCAGCCTGGCAGCATTTTTTTGCATCTCCTCAACAGATGCCTTCAGCGAGGATATCTGCCCTGCTAAGTTCAGTTCTAGACCAGCAAGGGCTCTTTTTCTTTCATTTGCTTCAGACAACTGTTTCTCGATTTCACCGAAAGAGGCAAGCTGAACACTTCTCTTTTCATTTTCCTGCAAAGTCTTATTAATCGTTTCCTCAGTGGCTGAACGTCTGGCCTTTGTGTCATTCAGGTCCTGCACAGCATTGCTGTATGAATCTATATCTTTCCTTATCCGTGCAGCTTTATCCTTAAGTTCCTGGTATTCATCGGATCGTTTTCCCTCACTCCAGAGCTTAAAGCTCTTTTCGTTTGATTTGTTGAGATCATGAAGATTTTCTATCTTTTTGTTTTCCCGCTCTATTTTCTCTCCAATGTTCTGTTCTCCCAGCACTTCTATTGTTTTCTGCAGTTTGAGGTATTCATTTTCCATTGCCTTGAAATCCCTTTTTAAGGCATCACTTCCTTCCAGAACTTTTTTCAGCTCTTCAAAACGGGCATAGGATTTGTTCAAACCCTCAAGTTCCAGGTCTTTTGCCTGTATTTCACTGGCAAGCCTGCCTAATTCGTCCAGGATGGCATAGTAGCTTTTCACATGCTGGCTTGAAAAGAGTTCAATCCTGCTTTTCAAATTCTCTTTTTTCCTGTCGAGGGCGGCCACCAGATTATTGTTTGATTTTATCCTCTCTTCCATATCTGAAACCTGTTTCCTGTATTCATCCATTACCCTGTGCAGATGATCTGCTGTAAGTTCCTGCCCACAGAGGGGGCATTCCTTCTCATCTTTAAGGTTCAGGATCTTATTATTTGCTTTATCTATTTCATCCTTAAAGTTCAGTATTTCATTCCTGGCAACTCCGCTTTTGGAATTAATCTCATTCTCTTCATTTCTGAGTGCTACAATCTCTTTATCAACATCTTCCAGAGGCAACTTTTCAGAAATAATCCTTTCCGGAATATTTGCTTCGCATTCCTTCAGTTCTGCCCTTAATTTCTCTGTCTTTGACTGTTTATCCTTAATTTCCTTTCCCGAAGTTATGTATTTAACATGATTTTCTGTTAGTGAATTCAATTCCTTCTCATTCTTCTCAATCTCTTCTAATTTCAGCTTCCTGATATTATATTTCTGCCTTTCATCCATTTCCCTTTCAACGGACTTAGTGAGTTTCTCCATCTCCAGTTTCAACTGTTCTATCTGCCTCTTCTCATCTTCGATCTGCCTGCAGTTCTGTTCTATCAGGGCAATCTTATCTCCATGAAGGTAAAGATCATTATTCTCAATCTTCTGCAACTCTCCTTTTAGAGACTCGAGCTTTTCCATCCCTTCATTGATTTTCCTGATCCTTTCATTCAGGTAATTTTTATCTTTTTCCAGTTCTGAAATTTTTTCTTTATTGGATCTGATAACGCTTATGATTCCCGAGTATTCTATATATCTCTTGTTTAAATTTTCAAGAATCTCTTCGCTCTCTTCCAGTTCCTTTTTATTTATTTCATTCTTTTCAGCAAGATTTTTCAATTCCGTTTCCCTGGAATCCACTTCCTGCACCATTTTCGCCAATTCATCTGTTTTCGGTTCCTGCTAATCAATCTTCCCAGCCATGTTTTTTGCAATTCTGTCAACTTCAGCAAATGCCCTGTCATAATTCCTCAACCCAATGATTTCATTGAAAACATCTTTTCTTTCTGCAGGGGATTCTTTCACAAGGGAATCAATCTGCCCCTGGTCAACGTAAATGGAATTGATGAACGCACTCTTCGATATGCCTATTATCTTCTGGAGTTCTGCAGTAACTGCGCTAGCCCCTTCGACGATTTTCTGCCCATCCATCAATAGAAGGGCAAGCTTTGTGGTTTCCTTGTCTTTCCTGTTCTCTATCTGCCTTACAGCTTCATATTCGTGATCCCCAATCCTGAATCTTACGTGAATTTTGGCAAGTGTTGAATTGTACGATACCAGCCTTCGCCTGTAACTTTCAGCCTGCCCAAAAAAAGCAACCTTGATCGCCTCGAATATGGACGATTTCCCGGATCCATTTTGCCCAATTATGATATTGATGCCAGTTCCCAAATTAATATCGCTGTTCCTGTGTGAAAGAAAATTTTCAATCTTCACATTTTCAATTATCATTGAGCACTTCCCCGCAGATCTTCATTATGTCATCATCGCTGTTCCTGCCGTCTTTTATGAGATTGTATATGGAAAGCGCCATGTGGCCCTTTTTCTCGTCAGAAAAGTATTTTGTAAATATGGATTCGATATTTTCCTCAAAAGATGGTGCAAGAAGGACAGCATCCGGGTTTTCTTCTATAATGGGCTGCCGCATGATAAATTTCTCTTTGTATTCTGAAAGTTTTTCACGCAGATATTTGATATTCGGCCTGCCGTGGATATGCATTGTTATTACTGGCTTCTTTCCATATTCTTTGGCATTCAGGGCATCAAGCTTCCCAAAGCATTCGTCCATAGTCCCAGTCAGATCTTTCTGAACCCTCACGCTTTTCAGAATAACCCTCTCAAGTTCAGTATTTTCACCATCCGTTTCAATTATATTCACGCCCTTTCCCTGCCTCTCCAGTCCGGATATTTCATTTGTGCTTTTCACTTCCGTTGAGCCTGCGTAACTGAATAAAGCCCTGCCTATAATTCTCCTGTTGAACTGATGGACATGGCCGAAGGCAAGGTAGTTGTAGTTAACCGGAAGCTGATCTTCCCTTGCTTCTGAACTTTCAGGCGGAAACATTGGCGATACCCCCTGATGCGACATGAAAACGGATATTTTGTGGTTTGCAGCTTCCTTGCTTGCTTTATCATATTCCTCCTTGAGTTTTTCCCTCATGAACATCTTCATGTTGCCTACTCCGCCAATAAACACCTCTTCACCGCCCTTTCTGAAAACAGTGCTTTGAAATCCATCCATTCCCATTATCTTCAGCCCGAAAAGATCGAATAGAATGTGTGACGGGTTATCCCTGACTTTTGGCCTGTCGTGATCGCCTGCTATGGAAAAAACTGGTATATTGCTTTTCTGAAGCAGTACCATTGCTTCCTCTGCCACCCTGAGGGCCCTGTTTGAAGGCCTTGCAGAATCGAAAAGATCACCGGAATGAATGATGAAATCAACTTCTCTATCAATACCAACTTGAATTCCCTCCCTGAAAGCTTCGTAGAAATCGTTCTCCCTTTCAGGAATACCATACTGTACAGAACCCAGGTGGGTGTCGGATATATGCATGAACCGTGCCACTCATGCCAGCCCCCTGATAAAGTCCCTGTTCTTTTCCGGAGATGATGCCTTTTCCCTGAGAATTCTGGATTCCTTCATTAGTGGGAGTATATCCACATCGCCTCCACCTTCTCTTGTTTCCCTCCGCCTGACCTTCACGATCACCGGGAATCTTACAAATTCGCCAACAAGCACTGCTTCTCCAGTGTTAAGTGATGGGAGATCGTTAATGATGGACTCGCTCACGCTTTCACATGATTCCTCGATTGCCCTCTGATCCATGGGATTGGTAACCCTGAGAATAATCTGCGAATTGCACTGGCTGAGCACATCCTGGTCGATCTTGCCCGGCCTCTGGGTGATAACAACAAGGAATGTGCCGAACTTTCTGCCTTCTGATGCTATCTTTTTAATGAGGACCGGCAGCTTGCCAACAGTTTCCCTCCCGACAAAGTTATGTGCCTCTTCTATAAAGAAGAAAACGGGATATTTGAAATTCCCGGATGTTTTCTGATCGTAAACTTCATCCAGGATCTTCAGGCAGAAGTATGATATTATATCCTGGTCAAGCCCTGAAAGATCAAGGATGGACAGCTGCCCCGGCCTAAGGTAAGATTCCACCGGCGTTGTTACGTCTGTGAAAATATCTTTTACTGCTTTCAGCAGGGCTATCCTTCCTGCTATCTTCGACTTGTCCTGAAGCGGCATTGATTCGTATGCCCTGATAAAATCTTCAAAACTCCCCTTTCCCTTGACATTTGCATACAGCCTCCTGACGATTTCCCTCATATTTGTCCACTGCTCGTCTATTCTCATTATGTTGAACAGATCATCTTCTTCAAGATCCTGAAACCTCAGGGAAAACCTCTCCGTAAGTGAGTTCAGCTCAGTTCCATAGCGTCCAGTGCTCATAGGTGTTTTAAAAACCCTGGTAATATCGGCCATGGATTTGCTTGCTTTCATAAGGGAATAATCTGCATGCGGATCGAGGACAACTATTGTTGCGCCTGCCTTTGCAAGTTCCTCAATGAGGACTGCAGCAGCATTGCTTTTTCCAGCACCCGTCTGGGCCATAATTGCAACATGCCTTCTCATTCCGTTAATCGAAATCCCTGTTTTGACATTCTCATAATCAGTGAGTGAACCCAGTTCCAGGCTTCCATCCTGGCTATATCCAAAAAGTGTTTTCATTTCCACTTCTGTCGATCTTTTAACGCCTGTCCCGGGGCGTATCAGTTCCCTGTTGCTTTTCAGGACCCTCCCGTCATCCGTTATGGAACCGACAGTTCTGGCCTTGGCAACATCCACGACTTCCCTTATCTTTGTGCTGTTCAGTTTTTTCACTGTCTGAAAATCAATGTTCTGGCTGATGAGATCACTGAAAGACAACAGTTTCTCCACTCTTCCTATTATCTTTCTTCCATTCTGTTCAACCGTAATATATTCCCATCTCTTCAACACTGCATCCGGGCTTATTACAAACTGAAAGTATTCACTCTCGCTCTGGCCAGTCACATATCCCAGTTCAAAACCTGATTCTTGCGCGCCTTTCACCTCTCGTTTCAACATATTCTGACCCCGCCATTTTTATAAACAGCCTCATTATCACATCCTCAGTCTCTTCCCTGTGGAACTTCACCTTCTTGTCAGCAAGGGAAATCCATAAATTGTGGTTCTTCAACCCTGTATACCCCCACATCATCCATGATACTATATCTGTGTGGCTTATAGTTGAATCATCCGGTATTATAAAATCTATCTTCATTGGCGTATCATTTACTGAAGGAAGAATATGCATTGTATAAAAAGAGACCTTTTCATTCTTTGAGATTTCCCTTTCCACCTGTATTGGCTCAGTGTAACCCGGCTCCCTCACTATTGACTTTATAAGAAGGTGATCAGTTATTGACTGGCTTTTTACGCTGGCAGGCACGTTAGGATCCTGTTCCATCAGGCTCCTTTTGAAAATTGTTGTGTCAGAACTCTTTCCTACAAATATGAGGACCACTTTTTTTTCAACAACAGCATTGATGAAGTTTGTCAATTTTGAGGCATAATCTGAATATATATCCGGAAGATCGGTATCAAACCTCTTTGTTTTCCAGTAAAGCCTTCCGGACAGGGAACCATCCATCAGGCATATCCGGGCTCCATTCTCCAGGATGGATCTTGTAGCGACCTCATGTTCGAGATTTTCCATTATCCTCTTTATCAGCTCACTTTTCTGTTCCCGCTCAACCCTGAGGAGATGAAAGGCATCCTCCTCCAGTTCATTTTCATCAACAAGAGATATTGCCCTTGCCGTTACAAGTTTCTGTCCGTTGTACAATTCCCTTGAGAATTCTGACCCATCGGTCGCACTGATCTTAAGAGAAGGGTTTTGCTGTTCCGGAAGGGGATGGAATTGTTTCATCACCCTGTCCCTGAAATAAATATAGGCCGGATCCTCCTCGTGCAGTATGAGGCTTCGCCTTATGCTGTCCCTGTTTTTCACGAGGAAATTATTGTATTTTTCAACGAAATCCATGGTCAAATATCTGTAAGTATATTAAATCGTTTTATAAGTTTTAATGTTGTGTTTTTACAAAAGAAGTTTGAGTGCTATTTCCTCCATCAGCCTTGTGCCCTTTGAAAGTGCTGACTCATCAATGGAAAACTGGGGAGAATGGTTTGCACCAGGATTCGTTTCATTTTTATCTGTTGTGCCCAGGAAGTAGAAAGCACTGGGGACCTGCTGTGCATAATAGGCAAAGTCCTCTCCCCCCATCTGTGGCTTGGGATGAATTATGTTCTTCTCGCCCACAACTTTTCTCGCAACGCTTTCAACGACTGAAACTATCTCCGGGTTGTTTATAAGCGCTGGATATCCCCTGAGAAATTCAAACTCAAATTCTGCACCATATGTCTTGCAGAGGTTTGCCGCCATTTCCTTTAGTGATTTTTCTACCTTGGCCTGAGCTATACCG
>JAJZKX010000095.1 GCA_021850745.1 Thermoplasmata archaeon | reverse complement strand
TGTGTTATCATCTCCCCGAATACCCTGAGGCGATTAAGGAATTCACGAAGGCGATCAAGCTCATAGACAATGAACCTGACTTCCATTTCAACAGGGGCCTTACATATTATTCCATGAAAATGCTTGAACAGGCAATAAAGGATTACCAGAAAAGCATTGAACTGTACCCAGACCATGCTGACTACTACAACGCCATTGGGGCAGCATATGACGACCTGGGAGATGCGGGGAAGGCAATAGAGGCATTCTCAAAGGCAATACAGCTTGAAAACGACATACCCGACTTTTATTACAACAGGGGAAACGTCAACTTCAGGAAGAAAAACTATGAAGAGGCGCTCAAGGACTTCACCAAGGCTGTGGAACTCAACTCTACAGACCAGATATTCACCTACAGGAGATACGAGCTTCTCATGGAGATGGGAAAGTACGAGGATGCCATAAGGGACATGGACAGTGCGTTGAGAATGGTGCCTGACAATTACCAGTACCACCTTGCAAAGGCTGAAGCGTATGAGAAGCTTGGAAAGTTCAAGGAAGCCATGGCCTCCATTGATGATGCGGGGAAACTGCTGCCAGATCCTGCGGCCCTTGACCAGAGGAAGAAAGAAATCCAGTCCAAGATGCCTTCCTAGTTCATTGGAAATGGAGGAGCATTTTGCGTGAAAGCTGGGAGTTAAGGCAATACCAGGACAGTCTGGTGGATTATATCATCTCCAAGCTCCAGGGGCATGAGGGTGTAGCCATAGAAGCCCCCACCGGTTCCGGCAAGACCATCACCGGGCTGTGTGCAGCAGTTGAATATGCCTCCAATGCAAAAAAGAAAGTTCTCTACCTTACGAGGACCAATTCCCAGCAGGAGCAGGTCCTGAAGGAACTCCGGAAAATTAACGGCAAGGAAAGGATAAAGGCCGTCCCCATACAGGGAAGGCACAACCTTTGCCCGTTATACATGGAAATGGAGGAGGGTTCCGATTTTTCATCTGATTCCCTGTCAAGGTTCTGCAACAGCAGGAAGAAGAAGGTAAGGGAAGGGGACAGGGAAGCGTGCAGATTCTACAATGAGAAGGTGAACGCAAACAGCACACAGGACAAGATTTTCTCAGAAATACCTGACGCTGACAAGTTCTTAGAATATGGCATTAAGAATACGGTGTGCCCATATGAATCCCTGAAAGCTGCAGCCTCTAACGCAGATGTTGTGGTGGCACCTTACTCATATTTCCTGAACAGCTTCATTGCAGACAGGTTTCTCTCGCGCTGGGGCGTTGCCAGGGAAGATCTCGTTGTTGTCATGGACGAGGCGCACAATCTTCCTGACCTTGCAAGGGAGCTGTCATCCTACGAAATCACTCTCAGGAACATTGAGTTTGCAGAAAAGGAGTCGCAGGAATTTGGAGATTCCGAACTTGCAGAAAGGTTCAGGGCCACGGACTATTGCGAAATGCTCAGGAACGCCATACTAGACCTCAGGGAGGAGCATCTCGAGCAACGGGATGAAGCAAGGATACAATTCAGGGACTTCGTTGAATACGCTGCAATTGGAGCCAAGATTTCGATGGAGGATTTCTGGGCATATACCTCCATATTTGCGCTATTCGGGGAGATGATAACACAGAAGAAGGAAGACATGGGCAAGGTCCCGCGATCCCATGTCCTGGCACTTTCAGGCAAGATGCTCACTTGGAGGGAATCTGAGGATGACAGCTTTGTGGCCATAGTATCCAACGATGATGATGGAAAGGTCGAGGCATTCTGCATGGAGCCCAGAGGGATACTTGAACCCCTGAGGAAATCAAAGACAATCCACATGTCGGGAACCCTTGAACCCTTCAAGATTTACAGAGATATAACGGGCTTTTCAGATCTGCCTGCCAGGAAGATGAGCAGCATCTTCCCGGAAGAGCACAGGCAGATCCTGTACCTGGATGATATCTCAACAAAGTATGACGAATTCGACCACGAGCAGGCCCGGAAACTGAGGGACATCATTTCCTCAGTGGTGGAGGAAGTGGGAAGAAAGACAGTGGTTTTCTTCACCTCATACAACATCATGGACAGGATAATACAGCTGGGGTTCAGTTTCCCGTTCATGGCGGAATCCAGGAACACCAGCCAGCAGGACCTCATGAACCTCCTTGAAAGATTCAGGAAAGGGAAGGCGCCGCTCTTGGCTGTAATGGGCGGAAGGATATCCGAGGGAATGAACTTCCCGGGAGAACAGCTCGAGGTTGTTGTGATTGCAGGTATACCTTATCCACGGCCCGATGCAAAGCACAAGGCACTCTTTGCTTATTATGAGAATGTCCACAGGAATGGCTGGGAATATGCGGTTACCTTCCCGGTTATAGTGAAAATGAGGCAGGCAATCGGCCGCCTCATCAGAAGCGCAGATGACATTGGGTCAGCGATCATACTTGACAGGAGGGCCGCGTATTTCAGGCCATATATTCCTGAGCTCATGCTTTCCCGCGATCCTGTGGGTGATGCAAAAAAGTTCTTTGAAATGCGAAGGAATTCTCACACTCAGTAAACTAATTTATATGACGCTTAAATCCCATCCTGTTGACTCTATTTAAGGACAATGACAGGCTAAAAAAGAGCATTAGACAGATGCTTAACAGGGGAACCGTTGGGAAATGGGTTCTTGTAGGCCTCCTCATTGGCATTATTGCTGGAGTCGGCAGCCTCGCGCTTTATGAGGCAATCGCCCTTGCAACAAAGTACATACTCACCAATATAACCGGCTTAGTTCTGCCCACTGAGGGAATCGCAGGACAGACTGCAACATATTCCTTCGGCAGCTACAGACCATATCTCCTCCCTGTTTCAACGGTGCTGGGAGGCTTGATTTCAGGCTTCATTGTCTACAGGTTTGCCCCTGAAGCAGAGGGGCATGGAACCGATGCTGCCATCAGCGCCTTCCACTACAACAATGGAAAGATAAGGCGAAGAATACCGCTTGTGAAGCTGGTGGCATCTGCAATTACCATCGGATCGGGAGGCAGTGCAGGCAGGGAAGGGCCAACAGCCCAGATAGCCGCAGGCTTCGGATCTTTTGTTGCGGATGCTATGAAACTTTCCGACCATGACAGGAGAATTGCCATGGCAGCAGGCATTGGAGCTGGAATAGGAAGCATTTTCATGGCTCCGCTAGGAGGCGCACTGCTCAGCACAGAAATTCTTTACAGGCAGGATTTTGAAGTGGAAGCACTAATTCCTTCCATCATTGCTTCAATCACAGGCTATGCAATATTCGGATATCCATTCGCTTACAAACCACTTTTCACCATACCGGGGAGCACTTTCCTGGGATTTTCACACCCTGAAGCACTTCTCATGTACCTGGTTGCAGGCATAGTTGCAGGGTTTGGTGGGATTCTCTATGTCAAGACATTTTACGGAGTGCAATCCCTCTTCCTACGGCTGGGCAGGATCCCAAAGTACTTCAGGCCAGCCATTGGGGGCCTCCTCGTTGGCCTGATAGCAATGGAATTCCCCCAGATCCTTGGCCTGGGATATGGATGGGTCCAGCTGATCTTCTACCAGAACCTTTCCGTTTTCACCAACCTGGCCATGCTGCCAATTTACTTGCTGCTCATTCTCTTCTTCCTCAAGATTATTGCAACTTCATTGACCATAGGCTCCGGAGGGTCAGGAGGAGTTTTCGCACCCGGAATAGTAACTGGAGCATTCCTAGGTGCCGCCATGGGAGTTATTGTACATCCATTTTTCCCGTTCATTAATGTGGCAGAGTTGACCATCGTAACCATGATATCGTTCTTTGGAGGAATTTCCAAGGCACCAATTTCCGTCCTTATAATGGGAACTGAAATGACGGGGGGATTTGGGCTGTTCCTGCCCCTTATGCTCGCAACCACCGCCTCATACTATGTTTCCGGGACAAAGTACTCTATTTACAGGGCACAGGTCAAGAACAGGGAAGCGTCCCCAGCACACCGCACCGAGTATGAAAGGCCCGTCATGGACCAGGTCTCAGTTTATGATGCCATGGTCACGAGCTATCCCTCAACTGATCCGGAAAGGCACCTCAATGAAGTGATTTCACTCCTAAGGTCCACAAAGACAAAGGCCATTGTTGTCGAGAGGGACCACAGGCTCCTTGGAACCCTTTCAATTGAGAACATAAGGCCCGACATGCCACTTTCAACGACAAAAGTAGGGGATGTGATGGCAACCGATGTGGCGGTCATAACCCAGGACGAGAATATCCACATCGCCCTTGACATGCTTACCAGGACATCAACAGGAAAACTTGTGGTAGTGGATTCAAGCGACAGGCAGAGGGTTCTTGGGACCATCGGTTTCGCGGATGTCGCGGAGGCCTACAACCGCGAAGTCAGGAAATTGAAGCTCCGGCAGATGGAGCAGACATAACTTTTTCGCATGAGTTAGTAGAAAACTAAAAATGCTAAGTTCACTCTACGTAGATATCAATGCACATTGACAGCCCCCAATATGGAATAATAAGGCAGTTCCAGAAGAATGACATAGACAGGATTCTGGAGATAGCGAGCCACTCGCTTACTGAGTATTATACCTCCAGCTTAATATTCGACCTATATGATTCATGGCCTGAAGGTTTCAGCGTCTATGCCATTGACGGGAATATTGCTGCATTCATGATATGCGCAAGGAATACCCCAAATGAGGCAAGGATCCTCATGTTTGCGGTAGATGAACACCACAGGAGGCAGGGAATAGGGGAAAAGCTCATGCAGGACTTTATTGAATACTGCAGCAGGAGCGGCTTTATTAGCCTCAAGCTGGAAGTTAAAACCGACAATGACCCTGCAATCAATTTCTACAAAAAATTCGGGTTTGTGATAACATCAAGACTGCGCGCCTATTACAGCGACGCATCCGATGCGTTCACAATGTGGAAGATAATTTAAAAAATTTAGAAGACAGAAACTGTGCCTTCAGTGAACATCTTGGTTAGTTCAGTGATGTTTTCCAGCCTCTGGTCTGCAATCCTTCTGATATTGTTCTTCAGCTTTGATGGATCCACGTTGTCTGCATAGATTACCTGCAGGCTTGCCACATGCGGGTCATCTATCCTTCTTCCAATCTGGGAAACGATCCTCACGTGTATTTCCTGAACGTCATTGCCGTGCTCTTTCACAACATCCTGTGCTATGAGGTTTGAAAGCACATTGTAAAGTTTTCCCACATGGGTGACGGGGTTCTTTCCTGCAGCTGCTTCCATGCTCATTGGCCTATATGGCGTAATAAGGCCAGTAACCCTGTTGCCTCTTCCTACGGAACCGTCGTCTCCGTTTTCCATTGACAACCCGGTTACCGTCAGGTAGTGGCCGGTTCCTTTTCCGTCTTCTTCATCAGCTGTGTTGATGAATATCTTAACAGGCTTGTCTGTAAGGCTTGTGGCATGCTTTGTGATGTGTTCCCTGAGCTCCTCCTTTATTGAGAAGTATTCGGGGTCATCCTTGACGAACTTGTCAACATAGGCTGCAGCAACTGTAAGGTTGATGCTGTCCTTCTGCCTGAATCCCATGACCTTGATATCATAACCGATTGCTGGGAGCTTCTTCTTGAATTCCCTGCTGTTGAGATACTTCTCTGTCTCGTAAACGAGCTTCTCTGTGTCTGAGTAGGGCGCAAATCCGACACCGAATGATGTGTCGTTTGCCCTAAGCTTTGCTGTATCGTAAATCTCAGTGAGGTCTACGGAGCCATGCCCGATCCTGCAGTCAATCATAACGTCTGCATCAAGGTCGAGGTGCTCGAAGTTGCTCTTCAGGTAATCTCTTGTTGCCTTAATTGCTATGGACTTGAACGGGATCCTGTCATTTCCGACCTTTGTGGTTGCCCTTCCACTCAGAAGGATGTAGGTTGGTTCCAGTACCTTGCCTCCGCCGAATGTTGGAGCGGACTGGCCACCTACGACCTCAACCTGGTCCGTATTATGGTGGAGAATCTTGCCATATTCCTTAAGGTAATACTTGCTCAATGCTCTGCTGACTGATTCTGCAATTCCATCGGAAACACTGTCAGGGTGTCCAATACCCTTCCTTTCAACGATCTCGATTTCTCTCTTGTGTGTGGGTGTCTGCGTGATTTGTTCAACCGCAATGTTTCTTTCCATTGTATTGCCTCTTTCCGAGTGATTTTATATTTAACATAAAGGTTTTGTATTGTGCGGGAGTAAATTACTCCCAGAACAGTAATAATTACTGGACGTAATTTCTACACTCAAAAGCATTACATGCAAATGAATTAATCATGAATGCCATAATCCATCATAATGAAAGTTCTTGCCAGCGTACATGACAAAACCAACCTGTCTGCCTTCCTGAAGGGCATATCACAATTTGTTACGGAAGTATATGCAAGCGGGGGAACATACAGGCACATCACCGAATCAGGATTGAAGGCGACCAATATTTCTGCCCTGACCGGGTTCGAGGACCTTCTCGGCGGAAGGGTAAAAACCCTTCATCCGGCTATTTTTTCTGGCATCCTCTCTCAGAGGGATCAGAATGCTCAAAAGCAGCTTTCAGAAAGGAATTTTCCGGAATTCGACATGGTAATATCAAACCTTTATCCTTTTGAGGAGGCGGCAAGGGCAGGCGACCTTTCAAGCATGATTGAGAACATAGATATTGGAGGAATATCCCTTATAAGGGCCGCGGCAAAGAACTTCGAGAATGTAGTCATCATCACAAGCCCGGACCAGTATGAAATGGTTGAGAAGGAACTTCTGCAGAACTCCAAGGTCTCCTTAGAGACCAGGAAAAGGCTTGCCCTGAGGGCGTTTGGCAGGGCGGCTGATTACGATATTGCCATATACAGGTCACTTGCAGACAAGCTTCTTGGCACACTGCCCTCCAGGTTTTACCTTAAAGGGATGAACGGAAAGGAACTGAGGTACGGA